>NZ_QEWA01000032.1:0-98433 GCF_003390775.1 Thermobacillus sp.
GTCTCGCGCACCGCTGTAACGCGGTATGCACGTTACAGCCGCGCCGACGGGGTCTCGCGCACCGCTGTAACGCGGTATGCACGTTACAGCCGCGCCGACGGGGTCTCGCGCACCGCTGTAACGCGGTGTCCGCGTTACCCCGCACCGGCGTTGTCTCCTCGCGGCTTGCGCGCGGAAATTTTTTTGTCTTCCAAGCCGTGTCAGCCGCTTTTCCTGCTATAATGTGATGGGATGAACGCCGCCGGCATGACGGTGAATACCGGTTTAGGGGGATTTGTGGGAAATGGGACTCTCGCGGGTTGACTCGCGCGCGCGGGATCGGAACAGACGCAGACGGCGTCTGCGCCAGCTTGCGCTGCTGAACATAGGCATGTTGTTCGCCATCGCCGCGCTGGTGTACGGCATTGCGTCAGGCCATTGGCTTCACGGGCGGGAAGACAGTTCCGGCACGCCGAATCCGCCGCTGACGGCGGATGAAGGTCCGGCTTCAGAGCCGGACGGAAGTTCGCCGCAGGACGAGGGGACCGCAAGTGCAGAAGGCGGTGAAGACAAGGGCGCGAACAACGCCACGGATGCGGGGACCGGTGCGGATGACGCCGGGGACGGAAATGACGTTACTCCCGCGCCGTCGGAAGAGGCGGAACCGGAACCGGCCGAGGAGCCGGTCAGGCTCGCGTTCGTCGGCGACATCCTGCTGGCTTCGTCCGTTGAGAAGCTGATGCGCCGCGAAGGATTCGACTACCCGTACGCGAAGGCGCTGCCTTACCTGCAGGAACCGGATCTGACGATCGGCAACCTCGAAAATCCGATCACAACGCGCGGCACGCCGGCTGAAAACAAGAAATACGTGTTTAAAGGCAGTCCGGAACTTCTCCCGTCGCTGCGCGAAGCGGGCATCGACTTCGTCTCGCTTGCGAACAACCATACGCTTGACCAGGGCGTCGAAGGGCTGCTGGATACGATCGACCATCTGAACGAGACGAATCTCAAACATGCGGGAGCCGGCCGCAATGATGAAGAAGCGTTCAAGCCGGCCGTCTTCGACGTGAGGGGCATGTCGATCGCGATTTTCAGCCTGAGCCGCGTCGTGCCGGAAGTCAGCTGGAAAGCGGACAAAAACCATCCCGGCGTGGCGGAAACGTACGATCCGCGCAGGGCGGTAGAAGCGATCGAACGCGCCAGGGAGTCCCATGATCTGATCATTGTGTACGCCCACTGGGGCGAGGAGCTTAGCCGCAAGCCGCGCGACATCGAGAAGCAACTGGCCCGCGCCTACATCGACGCGGGCGCCGATCTCGTCGTCGGCTCTCACCCGCATGTTCTGCAGGGTTTCGAGCATTACAACGGCAGATGGATCGCGTACAGTCTCGGCAATTTCATTTTCAATGTGACGAAGAACGAGGATACGCGCGACACGGGCGTGCTGAACGCGGTCTGCACGAAGGGCGGAGGATGCGAGCTGCAATTCGTCCCGATGCGGGCGATCGAGCCGTCGCGTCCGGAGCCGCTGGAAGGCGAGGCGCGACAGGCGATGCTTGATCAGCTGGAGCGGATTTCATTCGGCGTCACGGTCGGCGAAGACGGTACGCTTCGTCCGGCTGCCGAGGCCGAAGACGCCGGAGCGGCCGGAGCGGCTTGACCGGAGCGGGCAACAGGGGGAAGGAGGCCTCAAGGCGTGGGAATTGCCAATCCGTGCTGCGCGCACCGGGGCGCGTCCGGGCTTGCGCCCGAGAACACGATGGCGGCGATGAAGAAGGCGCTCACGTTCCCGTTCGTCGAATGGATCGAACTGGACGTGCAGCTGTCGAAGGACGGCGTGCCGGTCGTCATGCACGACGACACGGTGAACCGGACGACTGACCGCAAAGGCCGCGTGGCCGATTTCACGGCGGCGGAGCTGGCTTCGATGGACGCGGGAAACTGGTTTTCCCCGGAATTTCGCGGCGAATCCGTGCCGACGCTGGAGCAGGTGCTGGACCTGACGGCGGGCAAGTGCAGGCTGAACATCGAGCTGAAAACTTACGGCGGCCGCTATCCGGGCATCGAGGCGGCGGTCGTCGGGCTGCTCCGTCGGCACGATCGGATCCGCAACTCCGTCATTACGTCGTTTGATCCGCTGGCACTCAGGCGGGTGAAGGAAGTGGAGAGCGCAATACAAACGGGACTGATCATCGATGCCGCCCCGCCGGGGCTCGAACAGGCGCTCGCGCGCATCGGCGCGGCGTTCCTGTCGATCGGCTGGACCAGGCTGACGGCCGAGCGGATGGCGGCGTTCCGCAAGGCGGGCCTTGAGGTGGTGGCCTGGACGGTCGACCGGAAGCCCGGGATGCGGCGGATCGCCGCAATGGGCGAAGACATCATCATCTGCACGAACTACCCCGATCGCTTCGGCGAGCTGAAGGCGGGGAGGAAGTTCAAGTGGTTCGGGAGATAAAGCAACGGCCGGAGGATGCCGTCAGGCGCCTTCCGGCCGTTTGCGTCATTCCTGCAGTTCATCTTTGTAACGGTCGCGCGCTTCAAGCATGCGCGGAAGCTGTTCCATGAAGACGTCGACCAGCTTCGGGTCGAAGTGCCGGCCACGCTCTTCGCGGAACAGGTTGATGATTCGCTCGAGTTCCCAAGCTTTCTTGTACACCCGGTCGCTGCCGAGCGCATCGAACACGTCGGCCACCGCTGTAATCCGTCCATACAGATGGATTTCCTCGCCTTTCAGGCCGCGCGGGTAGCCGGTGCCGTCCCATTTCTCGTGGTGTTCGTGCGCAATATGGGCGGCCGTGCGCAGCAGTTCGCGGTTCGATCCCCTAAGCAGATTGTATCCGATCGTCGTGTGGGTTTTCATGATCTCGTATTCTTCGTCGGTCAGCTTGCCCGGCTTCTTCAGCACCGCGTCGGGGATGGCGACTTTGCCGATGTCGTGCATCGGGGACGCCACCCGGATCTTCTCGGCTTCCTCCTGCGGCAGGCCGAGACCGAGGGCGAGGATGCGGGAGTATTCGGCCACCCGTTTGACGTGGTTGCCCGTCTCCTTCGACCGGCTCTCGCCGATTTCGCCCATCCGGAAAATAATCTCCTTCTGCGTGGCGACGATCTCTTCGTGCAGCATGACCGATTCGAGCGACTTGCCCGCGTAGGAGGCGGCCAGCGACAAATTTTCCAGGTCGCGCTGCGTGAAGACGCCTTCCTTCGTCATCTTGTTGACGGCCTGATAAGCGCCGATGATGCTGCCGTCGTTGCCGGCGAACGGCACGGTAATGACGGATTTCGTCCGATACCCCGCCTTCCGGTCGTTCTCCGCGTTGTGGCGGGGATCCTGATAGGCGTCCTCGATCAGCAGCGGCTGGCCGAGCGCGATCGAATGGCCGACGAGACCCGAATTGAGCGGCACGCGGATCTCGCTCACGCCGTGGGCGACCGTTGTGAACAGTTCGCCGCGCTTGTAGTCGACCAGCCAGACGGTGCACCGGTCGGCCAAAATCATCTCCCGCCCCATATTCGCCATCAGGACGAGCACATTGTGCAGGTTTCGTTCGTTCGCAATTTTTGCGGTATAATCGAAAATGATGCGGAGCATCTGCTCGGGCGTCAATTCCTCCCGAAGCGCGGGCATCCGTTCGAATTCACGGGGATAATCGGGCAACGGGCGACACTCCTTGCCAAACGGTCTCGTGGCTTTCCGGACATGCCGGAGCATTTTCCAAAAATTTCGATATCAATCGCGCATCTCCTGCCGCCCGGGACTGAAAAAAGACATCTTGCAGCCTCACGGGCTTGCGGAAGCGCATCAACCGGAAGGAAGTTGAAATCATGCTGGACGAATTTGCCGCTTCGATGCCTCTGCGATGGGCAGCCGGGTTTGCGGGCAGCGGGCTGATCGCCTGGATCGCCTGGCGCAAACAGGCGCTCTCGGCGTCGGGTGCCTGGTCCGCCGTGTTGATGGGCGCCGTCTATTTCGCCCTCGGCGGACCGCTCTGGTACGGTTTGCTGCTTGTTTTCTTCGCCACCTCCGTCTTCTGGTCCCGCTGGAAGCGGCATATCCGCGCAAAAAGGGAAGCAGAGCGCCATTACGCGAAGACCGGCCGGCGCGACGCGGGACAGGTATGGGCGAACGGCGGCATCGGCCTTGCGCTCTGCGCGGCATATGCGGTCTGGCCGGAGCCGGCGCTTGCCGCCGCTTTCGTCGGCGTCATGGCGTCCGTAAACGCTGACACCTGGGCGACGGAGATCGGCGCCCTGAGCCGGACGCAGCCGCGTTCCCTGCTGACAGGCCGCTCCGTGCCGGCGGGGACGAGCGGCGGAGTGACGCCGCTCGGTACTTTCGCCGCGTTTGCCGGCGCGGCGCTGATCGGGATTTCCGCCGCGCTGCTGGGCGGCGGGGAGGCGGCGGGCATTCCGGCGGCTGCGCTGATCGTCGTCGCGGCTGCCACCGGACTGGCCGGCACGATAGCCGATTCGCTGCTCGGCGCGTGGCAGCAGGCGATGTACCGCTGCCTGACGTGCGGCGCCCTCACGGAACGCGAGGTCCACTGCGGCAAGCCGGCGCTGCACGCCCAGGGCCGGCGCTGGATGACGAACGATCTCGTCAATCTCATCTCGTCGCTGGTAGCGGGGGCGCTCGCGGCGCTGGCCGTGTTATTGTCAAAAATCTGAAATCTGCCGAAGATTTAAATTGACACCTCGTTCCCGAGATGCCTATTATGCTCTTAAATGGTTTTCCGGCATTTTATGGTCCGACGTGCGGGAGGGACAACGATCATGTCAATTGAAAACGATTGCAATTTACGCGTCATGCTGCGCACGGAAGGCATCCGGCGGGTATTCGGCAGCGGCAGCGGCGCCGTCACGGCTCTCGACGGGATCGACCTGACGATCCGGCAAGGCACGATTACCGCGTTGGTCGGCCGTTCGGGGTCGGGCAAGACGACGCTCCTGAACATCCTGTGCGCCCTGGATGAGCCGACGGCGGGACGCGTCTGGTGGGACGGCCGGGATCTGACGGCCATGCCGGAGAAGCAGAAGAACGCCTTGCGGCGCCGGGAGATCGGGCTCGTCTTCCAGTCGTTCGGTCTGATGCCGCTGATGTCGGCTTACGAGAACGTCGAATTCGGCCTGCGCGTCGCAGGCGTCAAGGCGGGACGCGAGCGGGTGGAGCGCGCCCTCGAGTGGGTCGGCATGAAAGAGCGGATGAAGCATCGCCCGCCGGAACTGTCGGGCGGCGAACAGCAGCGGGTCGCGATCGCCCGGGCGATCGCCCACGAGCCGCGGCTGCTCATCGCCGACGAGCCGACGGCCGAGCTCGACAGCCGGATGGGGCTTACGATCATCCGCGTGTTCCGCGATCTGGTGAAACGATTAGGCACGACGGTCGTGCTGACGACGCACGATCCCGGCATTATGGAGCTGGTCGATCAAGTGATCGCATTGGAGGATGGGAGAATTGTCAAACATGCGGAGACGCCGGCTGCGACGCGGTCTTGACCGCGCGGCGGCCGCGCTGGCGGCACTGATGATCGCGGCCGGCTGTTCCTTGCTGCCGCAGGAAGAGGAAGCGCTTGCACCACCGCTGGTGCAGCCGAAGGAAGAAGTGTTCGATGTCGTCGAGGCGAAGCGCGGCACGATCCAGACGGTGCTGCGCGGCTCGGCGACGTTCACGTCGAGCCGCAGCGAGCCGCTCTACTTCCGCGAATCCGGGGGACGGGTGCTGGCGGTGCATGTGAAGCAGGGCGATGAGGTCAAAGCCGGCCAGACGGTTCTGGAGCTCGATGTCGGCGATCTCGAGCTGCGCATCCGGCTGCAGCGGCTGAACGTCGAGCGGGCGCAGATCCAATACGAGCAGGCGCGGATTGACGGATTGACCGGCCGCGACCTGCGGCTGCGCGAGATCGATCTTGAGCGGGAGCGAATCAGCCTCGAGGCGCTCGAGGAGCAGCTTGAGAAGTCGCGGCTCGTTGCGCCGTTTGACGGCGAGGTGACGTATGTCGCGGAAATCGCGCCCGGCGATTCGGTCACCGCCTATCGGCCGCTCGTCACCGTATCCGATCCGAAGCAGGTCCGGCTGACCTATGTGGCGGCGTCGGCGACCGATCTGCTCGGCGTCCATCCCGGCATGGAGGCGGCGGTCGTCTATGGCGGCGAGATGTACCGGGCGGAGGTCGTGCAGGCGCCGTCGAACGCGCCGCTCACAACCGACAAGACGGAGCAGGAGCGCAATTCGCGCACCATCGTGCTCGAACTGGACAACCCGCCGCAAGACGCCGGGATCGGCACCGGCGCCGACTTCGAGATTCCGCTGCAGCGGCGCGAGAACGCCATCGTCATCCCGCGCGCCGGCCTTCGCACGTACCTCGGACGCGAGTATGTGCAGATCGCCGACGGCGAGCGCCGCAAGGAAGTCGATGTCGAGGTCGGGCTGAAGACGTCGACCGAGGTCGAGATTGTCCGCGGACTGGAAGAAGGCGCCCGGGTAATCTTGAACAACTAGCGCGCCGCACGGCGCGGGGGAGTGGAGCGCCTTGGCCTTGTGGGTCATGATCTTGCGCAAGATGGCCAGCACCAAATGGCTGCAGCTCAATCTGTGGTTCGGGCTGACCGTGTGCGTGGCGCTGTTCAGCTCGATGCCGCTCTATGCGAACGCGATTCTGGAGCGGACGCTGCAGAAAGAGCTGCAATTGATGCAGACCGAACGCAATGTTTATCCCGGATACATGCGCGTGAACGCGCTGCCCGGCACAATTGACGACCGCGCCAGGGCGGCGCAGGTCGTGGACAATCTGGACCGGTATGTGTTCGGTTTTCCGGAGCGCGTCGGCCTGAGCATGCATTCGGGGTATGCCGCCCGGTCCACGATCATGCTCCGCGTCTACGGTGCGGACGCGACGGAACAGGAGATCAGGAACACGAACGTCGTCGGAAGCTTCCGCGCCGTCAGCAATCTGGAGCGGCAGATCCGGCTGATCGACGGCCGGATGCCGGATGCCGGCCGCAGCGACGGCGTGTACGAAGCGCTCGTCACCCAGTCGTTCCTCATCAAGCTCAAACGGGATCTCGGCGAGGAGATTACGGGACTGAACCGCGAAACCGGCGAGAAGTTCCGCATTCTGCCGGTTGGCGTCATCGAATCCGCCGCGCCGGAGGCGATCGACGCCTACGCGCCGTATCCGCTTCAGAACTACGAATCGTCGTTCTACATCCCGCACGACGTGTTCATGCGCGACTTCGTGTACGGCGGCCGCCTGCAATTGGGCGGTTTCCAGTACGTGCTGGCGCTCGATTATACGCAGCTGAAAACGACCGGCATCGAGACGTTCCTCGAGCAGTCCGCGTACATGGACCGGTACCTCGCGAACCGCTTCTCGTACAACGCCGATCTGACGATTGCGATGCTCGAGAAGATCGAGACGTACGAGAAGAAGCGGGAGCGGCTCGGCGTCGTGCTGCTGTCGCTGTATGCGCCGGTCATGATGATGCTCGCCTTCTACCTCTATATGACGGCCGGCCTGATCGTCGAGCGGCAGAAGACGGAGATTGCGGTGCTGCGCAGCCGTGGGGCGAGCCGTCTGCAGGTGCTGCTGGCCTACGCGGCGGAAGGGCTGATGCTCGGCGCCGCCGCATGGGCTGTCGGCCCCTGGCTCGGCGTCCTGTTCACGAAGATGCTCGGCGCGTCGAGCGGCTTCCTGACGTTCGTCGACCGCGCGGCCCTCGATGTCGAGCTGACCGGCGGCGTCTGGGCGATCGCGGCAAGCGCGGCGTTCGGAGCGGCGCTGCTGACGCTCGTTCCGGCCGGGCGGGCGGCGAGGACGTCGATCGTCGACCGCAAGCGCGAGTCGGCCCGCCTGGAGAAGACGCCGTTCTGGCACAAGACAGGCATTGATCTCATCCTGATCGCGGCGGCGGTCTGGCTGCTGAGCGATTTCCGGCGCCAGTCGGCCGACATGCGCGAGCTGGCGCTGGAAGCCGGCTCGCTCCAGGTCGATCCGCTGCTGTTCGTGATGCCGGCCGTGCTGGCGCTCGGCGGCGGGCTGTTCATCCTCCGGCTCTACCCGTGGTTCATCCGGCTGGTCTATTTTCTCGGCCGGAGATGGTGGCCGCCGGCGCTCTATTCGACGCTCGTGACGATCAGCCGCTCGTCCGGCCAGTATCTGGGCATCAAAGTGTTCCTCATCATGACGGTGGCGACCGGCCTGTTCAGCGCGAACGCCGCCCGGACGATCGGCGACAACATGGAGAACAAGATCCGCTATGCGATCGGGGCGGACGTCGTGCTCACGTCGCGGTGGGAGAACGATGCGCCGCCGCCGATGGCCGGCGGGCCGGCGCCGCAGCAGACGGAGGCGGACGCCGCGCCGCCGAAGCGGGTGCAGTACACCGAACCGCCGTTCCTGCCGTTCACCGAAATGCCCGGCGTCGAAGCGGCGGCACGCGTCTTCGTCAAGGAAGACGCCCGCCTGAACGCCGCGGGCGGCGGGGGCGTCACGACGATGTACGGAATCGAAACCTACGAATTCGGCCGGACGGCATGGATGAAAAACGGTCTGCTCGATTACCACCTGAACGCGTATCTGAACCTGCTCGCCTCCGATCCGCGGGGCGTGCTGATCTCCCGCTCGGTGGCCGAAGAGTTCGGCGTCGGGCCGGGCGATCCGATCTACATCGGCTGGGAAGGACTGGACTCCACGATGTTGACCGTCTTCGGCGTCGTCGACTACTGGCCGGGCTGGAACCCGCTGCCGGCTCCCGGTAAGCAGGAGAAACCGCGGCTCGTCGTCGCCCAGCTGTCCGCGATCCACAATCGGCTGGCGCTCGAGCCGTACGAGGTGTGGCTGAACCTGGAGGACGGCGCCGCCTCCAGCGCGGCCTTGTACGAAGCGATCACGGAAGCGGGATACCCGCTCACTTCGCTGCAGGATGCGGGCCAGGAGCTGATCCGGTCGAAGAACGATCCGTTCCGGCTCGCGATCAACGGCGTCATGACACTCGGCTTCGTCATCTCGATGCTGATCAGCTTCTTCGGCTTCCTCGTGTTCTGGCTGCTGTCGCTGTCCGGGCGGACGCTCCAGTTCGGCGTGCTGCGGGCGATGGGCATCCCGTTCGGGCAACTCATCGGCATGCTGGCGAGCGAGCAGCTGCTGACGACCGTCGCCGCCGTCGTCATCGGCGTCATCGTCGGCAATGTCGTGAGCGAACAGTTCGTGCCGCTCTTCGAGATGGCGTTCAATCCGTCCGAGCAGGTGCCGCCGTTCGAAATCGTCCGCCATGCCGGCGATTACGCGCAGCTCTACGGCGTGGTGGCAGTCATGCTGGCCCTGGGGCTCATCGTGCTCGGCTGGCGGCTCGCGCGCGTGAAGATCGCCCAGGCACTCAAACTGGGGGAGGAGTGACGGCATGATTGTCTGCGACGGACTCGTGAAAATCTACAAGACGAAAGACCTTGAAGTCGTGGCGTTGCAGGGGCTCGACCTCAGGGTCGAGACCGGCGAGCTGATGGCGATCATCGGCAACAGCGGGAGCGGCAAATCGACGCTGCTCAACATGCTGGGCGGCCTCGACCGTCCTTCCGCCGGGAAGCTGATGGTTGACGGGAAAGATCTGCTCGCGTTCTCGGAGCGCGATCTTGTCAGGTACAAGCGGGAGACGGTCGGTTTCGTCTGGCAGAACAAGGCGCGGAACCTGATTCCGTACCTGACCGCGCTCGAGAATGTGGAGCTCCCGATTCTGCTGCGCGGAAGGCGGCGCCGGGCGCGGGCGGTCGAGCTGCTCGAGGCGGTCGGGCTCGGGCACCGGATGAAGAACCGGCTCAGCGAGCTGTCGGGCGGCGAGCAGCAGCGCGTCGCGATCGCGATCGCCCTCGCCAACCATCCCAAGCTGCTGCTCGCCGACGAGCCGACCGGCGCGCTCGACACGAAGACGTCGAACCAGGTGCTCGACCTGTTCCGCGAGCTGAACCGGACGTTGGGGTTGACGATCGTCATCGTCACGCACGATCCGCAGCTCGCGCGCAAGGTCGACCGCGTCGTCGCGATCCGCGACGGGAAGACGTCGTCGGAGATCATCCGCCGTTCGTACCGCGAAGACTACGAGAATCTCGAGCGCGAAGAGAGCCATGTGGAATATGTCGTCGTCGACAAGACGGGGCGGCTGCAGATTCCCGCCGGGTTCATGAATGCGGAAGGATTCCGGAACGCGCGGCGGGTGCGCGTGGAGATGGAGAACGGACGCATCGTCCTGTACCCGCCGGACGAGGAGAAAGCCGAGGCGAAATAAACAAGCCATCCGATGCGCCGCGGGCGAATCCGGACGGCAACCCTGTCGCAAGCCGAAGCGGCCGGCCCATTCCGGGCACGGCCGCTTTCTTTACGCCTGGGTCAATTCTTCCATTTGACGGATCAAATCTTCGAACACGCTCATCGCCTGTTCGATTGGTTCCGGCGTCGACATGTCAACCCCGGCTCGCTTCAGGATGTTGATCGAGTAGTCGCTGCCGCCGCTCTTCAGGAAGCCGAGGTACCGCTCGACGGCCGGCTCGCCTTCGTCGAGGATCTGCTTCGCGAAGCTCGTCGCGGCCGAGAAGCCGGTCGCGTACTTGTAAACGTAGAAGCTCGAGTAGAAATGCGGAATGCGCGCCCATTCCATCTCGATGTCCTGGTCGACGACCATACCGTCGCCGTAGTACAGCTTGTTCAGATCGTAGTAGATTTTCGACAGGAGCTGCGGCGTCAGTGATTCGCCGGCTTCCGCCTTCTCGTGGATGATTTTCTCGAACTCGGCGAACATCGTCTGGCGGAACACCGTCGTGCGAAATTGGTCGGCGTAGTACGTCAGCAGATACATTTTTTCCTTCGGGTCGTTCGTCCGCTTCAGCAGGTAGTCCATCAGAAGCGATTCGTTCAGCGTCGACGCGACCTCGGCGAGGAAAATGGTGTACTGCGCGTTCCGGTAAGACTGGTGCCGGTCCGAATAATACGAGTGCAGGGCGTGGCCCATTTCATGCGCCAGCGTGAACATGCTGTTCAGGTTGTCCTTGTGGTTGAGCAGCACGTAGGGGTGGGTGCCGTAAGCGCCCCAGCTGTAAGCGCCGCTCCGTTTGCCCTGGTTCTCGTAGACGTCGATCCAGCCGCCTTCGAACCCTTCCTTCAGCACGTTCTGATAATCCGGACCGAGCGGCGCCAGGCCCTCCAGCACGGTAAGCTTCGCCTGCTCGTACGGAATTTCCATCTTGAACTCTTCCACCAGCGGCGCGAACAGGTCGTACATGTGCAGTTCTTCGACGCCGAGCAGCTTCCGCCGCAGCTCCATGTAGCGGTACATGAGCGGCAGATGACGGTGGATCGTGTCGATCAGGTTCGTGTACACGTCCTTCGGAATGTTGTCGGCGAAGAGCGACATTTCCAGTGCGGACGGATATTTGCGCGCCCGGGCGTAGAACAGGTTCTTGTTCACGTTGGCGGCGAGCGTCGAGGCGAGCGTGTTCTTCAGCTTGCCGTAGGTTTCGTACATTGCCTTGAACGCGGCTTCGCGAACCGAACGGTCGCGGCTCTCTAGGAACTGGATGTACGTGCCGTGGGTCAGTTCGACGTCTTCGCCGTTTTCATTCTTGATGGTCGGGAATTTCAGGTCGGCGTTGTTCAGCATGCCGAAAATCGTATTCGGCGCCTGGCTGATGTTGCCCGCCTGGGCGAGCAGCGCTTCTTCGCTCTTGCCGAGCACGTGCGCTTTCTGGCGCCGCATCTCTTCGAGCGTGAACTTGTAGGGCGCCAGATTCGGATCGGCGATCATCTTCTCGAGCGTCTCGTCCGGCAGGCTGAGCACTTCCGGCGTAATGAATGAGAGCGCTTCGTTCGCTTCGACGCTCAGTTTCTTCGACTTGTCCGCGAGCGCCATGTTGTTCGGCTCGGCCGTGTCTTCGTGGTGGCGCATGTTCGCGTACACGTAGAGCCGCTCGACGTGGAGCGACAGTTCATCCTCCAGCTCGAAGCAGGCCTTGAGCCGGGCCGGATCGGCCAGCTTGCCCTGGAATTCGGCCGCCTTGGCGATCAGCGCCTTGGCCTGCTCGTATTCCCGGTCCCAATCGGCCTGGGAAGCGAACAAATCTTCCAGCCTCCACCGGTATTTCGGGTTCGTCTCGGAACGTTTCGGCACTTGCTTCATGTCTTGGTTCCTCCTTGGGGACATGATATCGAACCGCACAGCATGTTCGGCCGCGCGGTCGATCGGGACGGGCGCCGCGGCGGCGCCGATCAGGCCGAGCGCAAGCAGGGCGGAAAGCCAGTTCATGACTGCACTTCCTTTTTTGCCCTCTAGTATGCGCCGCGGCGCGCCGCTTCATGAGCCGGGTCAGAGCACGGCTCTGACCGGCCGTATCCGATGCCGGGATCAGCCGCCTAAGGTCAGAAAGGCGTACACCAGCATGATGAACGCGGATGCGATCATCACGATGGCGATCAGCGCGAGAAACCGCCGCATCGGCGGGGCAATCGTATCCCGTTTCATGACGAGGACGGCACCGAACGAAAAGGCGGCGATGATGAAAATGACGAGTGCTGTGGTATCCATCGGTTCCTCCAGATTCCTGCGTTCCCCAAGCAATTCGCCGCACGGCATGTTTTTCCTTCCCGGCTCCGGCACAATGGGGGCAGGTCAGATCGAACGGAACTTCTCGAGAATCGCTTCCCGCTCCGCTTCGCCGCCTTCCAGCCGGTCCGCCTGAAAACGGGATTCCGCCCAGGCCAGCATCTCCGGACGGCTCAGAAACGTGTGGCACTCTTCGCCCCACGCATCGGAGATCTCGCGGACGACGAGCGATTTGCCCTGCACTTCCACCGTCAGCATATTGTATTTGTCGCGCTTGTAAATCTGAACTTTTTTGATCACGGCAATCTCTCCGCGTTGGCGTTTTGTTCCCATCATAACGAACGGGGGGTTGGAAATCAACCGCAGCCCCTGTATGATGAAGGAAAGGGCCGGGGAGACCCGGATTCCTTGAGACAAGACGAGAACGGATGAGACGAGAAGAGGAGAGATGAGCATGGATCGGAAGTATGACCAGGTCGGCACGGCGTTCACGTGCCGGAGCTTCGCGGAGTATGTGCGCATGTTCGCGCTCGCCGAGCCGTTTGATCCGCGGGGCGAAGTGCTGGATGCGGCGGCGGGGGCGTCGTCGTTCACGGCCGCTGCCGCGAGGCGCGGTTTCCGGGCCGTCGCGGTCGATCCGCGCTACAGGCTGCCGCAGGAGGAGCTGTTCAGGGAAGCGCGGACCGAGATTGACGTCTCAACGGCCAAGCTGGAAGGTTTGCAAGATCTGTTCGACTTTTCGTATTACGGCAGTCTGGACCATCACCGCGCCGGACGCGAGGCGTCGCTTAAGCGGTTCATGGACGACTTCGCGGCGGACGGCAGGGACGGAAGCGGCCGCTATGTCGCCGGCGAGCTGCCGCATGATCGGCCCGCATCGCCTGTATAAGGAACACGATTCCGTTGGAACGCCGCGTCCGCAGAAAGAAAATGTGCAGCCTCCGGAAAGTTTGATTTGCTTTTTGGTCGGCCAACGCTTATACTGTGTGTAAGCGCCGGACGATCGGCGTGAATTTTAGGAGGTTGTTCATTTGAAAGGTACGGTAAAATGGTTTAACGCTGAGAAGGGTTACGGCTTCATTCAAGTCGAAGACGGCGACGACGTGTTCGTCCACTTCTCGGCCATTCAGGGTGAAGGGTTCAAGACGCTGGACGAAGGCCAGCTCGTCGAATTCGAAATCACTCAGGGCAATCGCGGACCGCAAGCGGCCAACGTCATCAAGTTATAAGAATGAACAACTTCTTATAATAGAAGATGCACGACACGAGCAAGGCCCCGGATCATCCGGGGTCTTTCTTGTTTGCCTCTTTTTGACCGGAAACCGCCGGCAGTGGTAAACTGCTGTATGGAATCAAGCCCGGGAGGATCATGACATGCCGAAGTTCAAACTGTTCAAAGACCGTAAGGGCAAGGCCGACCAGGCGCGGAACAACAAGTTCGTCAAGCTGGCGAGGGAAATCTACATGCACGCCCGCCGGGGCGGTCCGAATCCCGAAGCGAACCTTGCGCTGAAGAACGCGATCGCGAACGCCCGCGCGGAGCAGATGCCGATCGAGAACATCGAACGCGCGATCAAGCGCGCGACGGCGACCGCCGGGGGCGAAGATTACGAAGAAATCATCTACGAAGGGTACGGCCCGGGCGGCGTCGCCATCATGGTGAAATGTCTGACCGACAACCGGAACCGGACGGCGGCCGACGTGCGCGCCATTTTCAACAAGCGCGGCGGCAACATGGGCGAGTCGGGCTGCGTTTCGTACCTGTTCGATGAGAAGGGGCTGCTCGTCGTCAGCCGCGAAGCGCATGATATCGACGAAGATTCGATGCTGATGGCGGCGATTGATGCCGGAGCGGAGGACATTATCGTGAACGAGGACTTGTACGAGATCTTGACGGCTCCCGCCGATTTCATCAAAGTGAAGCAAGCCCTCGAAGGAAGCGGCCTGACGTTCGAGAGCGCCGGCATTCGCTGGCTGCCGCGAACGACGGTCAAGGTGGAGGGCGAGAACGCCGAGAAGCTGCTGAAAATGATGGACGCCTTCGACGACAACGACGATGTGCATGACGTGTTCGCCAACTACGAGATCGACGACGAAGAACTGGCCAAGCTCGGCGGATGACGGGCCGCATGGCGAAACAGGCTGTCGGATCCACGGAGACAGCCTGTCCGATTGTGTGCGATCAGGAAATGATCGTCAGAATTTCGTCGATCTCCTTGCGCGGGAGTCTGCCCGGCGTTTCGGCCGGATGGCCGAGGGCGATGACCATGTTGATCTGACGCGAATCGTCGATGCTCAGGAACGCTTTCAGCTGCTCTTCAGCCAGCAGCACCGGCCCCGTCATCGGGCAGGTGGCGAGCCCCATCGCGTGGGCGGCAAGCATCAGATTCATCGCCGCGAGGCAGCTGCTCTTGATCCCTTCTTCGCGCCAGACTTCATCCGGCACGAGGCCGATGGGATCGAATATGCGCTCGCGGAACTTCGACTGGTACGGGGTGGCGAGGCAGACGACGAGCGCCGGCGCGTCCGAGAAGGCGGTCGCGTACGGCCCGAACGATTTCACGAGCAGCCGCGCTTCCCTCGCGAGCCCCCGCTCCTCGGCTTCCTTCGCCCGCGCGTGCAGCTGCTGCCAGGTCATGTCTTCAATGGCGCGGATCTTCTCGCGGTCCGTAACGACGATGAATTCCCAGGTCTGCGAGTTGGTGTCGCTCGGCGCGTAGCGGGCGCAGTCGATCAGTTCGCGGATTTGCTCGGCCTCCACGGGTCGGTCCTGGAACTTGCGCACGCTGCGCCGGTCAAGCAAAATCTGTTTGAATGTCATGTAGTCCATTGTGTTGATCCATCCTTTCGTTCTCATTATAGGCGATTCGGTCCTGTTCGCCAACGGGATGATTGGTCGCGCTGGAATTATGCCGGATGTCATGGTACATTATTGGGTGGAGGTTCACAATGGGTGATTCATGGTTCGTCTACGATGAACGGCTGGGGATTGAGGTGCCGGATCTTGAACATGAGTGGGAGACGTACCCCCTGGAAGTGAGAAGCGCGATTCTCGAACGGTGGGAAACGATCCGCGGCCGCATCCCGGACCGGATATTGGCGCTGGAGCGCAGGATCCGCGAGCTGCAGCGGCAGCTCGACGAGGAAGAGGATTTCGAGACATCCTGCAGGCTCAACGCGGATATCGCGGAGCAGGCGAGCCGAATCAACGATCTGAACATCTGGTACCGCATCAATCAGACGATTGATTCGCGGCGCCACACCTGAAGGACGGAGGCGCCGCCGTTGAACGCGACACGGAAACATGGGAGCGGCATGCCGGCCGGACCCTTGAGGCTGATGTATCGGATGTACCGGCACGTGCTGCCCGCGGTTTACGATGAACTGGCGCGCTGGCGGGCGCGGGCGGAGGCGATCCCCGATCCGGAGCTGCGCACGCAGGCGCTGGCCAGCATGTCAAGCAAGCAGTTTCATTGCGAAGGCGGGGCGGTCTTCGCGGCGGCGGTCAACGATCGCCACGGAGAGCTTGTCCCGCTGATCGTCGCCCTGCAGACGATCAGCGATTATCTGGACAATCTGTGCGACCGCAGCACGTCGCTCGATCCCGACGATTTTCGTCTGCTGCACCGGGCAATGCTCGATGCGGTCGACCCGGATGCGGAGACGACCGATTACTATGCGCACCGCGCCGAACGGGACGACGGCGGCTACCTGGCGGCGCTCGTTGCCGCATGCCAGGAGAATATCCGCCGGCTGCCCGGCTATGCCAAGGTGCAGCCGCATGTCGCCCGGTTTGCCGGGCTTTACGGCGATCTGCAGGTGTACAAGCATATCCGCCGGGAGGAGCGGCTGGAAAGCCTTCACCGGTGGTGGGCGCTTCATCGGACGGACCATCCCGAATTGTATTGGAATGAGTTCGCGGCCGCGACCGGTTCGACGCTCGGCATGTTCGCGCTGTTCGTCGAGGCTTGCCGGCCGGATGTGACGGAACGGGACGCGGAGCGGATGGCGGGCGCCTACTTTCCTTATCTGTGCGGCCTGCACATCCTGCTCGACTATCTGATCGACCAGGAGGAGGACCGGCTTGGTGGCGATCTGAATTTCTGCAGCTATTATGAGAACGACGCGGAAATGTTGCAACGGATCGGATGGATCGCGGATCAGGCGCGCAAGGCGGCATGCCGGTTGCCGTCCAATAAATTCCATAAAATGGTAATTGAAGGGCTGCTTGCGGTCTATCTGTCCGACCCGAAGGCCGCGGAGCAGCCGGTCGTCCGCTTCGTCGCGCGCGAATTGATGCGAAACAGCCCGATGGCGCGGCTGTTCTTCCGGCTGAACGTGCTGTGGATACGGCGCCGCGCGAAGCCGCCGCGCTGAGGCGGCCGCCCATTGCATGGCTATCACACCAATTGAATACAGTACAGGGGGAATACGATGTCGGCAGTAAAACGCATTGCAGTAATGACGAGCGGCGGAGACTCGCAGGGGATGAACGCGGCGGTCCGCGCGGTTGTACGGAGCGCGCTGTTCCACGGCCTTGAAGTGTTCGGCGTGCAGCGGGGATATGCAGGGCTTCTGAAGGACGATCTGTTCCCGATGGATCTTCGCAGCGTGGGCGACATTATTCAGCGCGGCGGGACGATTCTGCAGACGGCCAGATGCAAGGAGTTCATGACGCCCGAAGGGCAGCAGCGCGGCGCGGAAGTGCTGAGAAGCCGCGGCATCGACGGCCTCGTCGTCATCGGCGGCGAAGGATCGTACCAGGGCGCCTACAAATTGAGCAAACTCGGCATCAAGACGATGGGGCTGCCGGGCACGATCGACAACGACATCCCGTTCACCGATTTCACGATCGGTTTCGATACGGCCGTCAGCATCGTCGTGGATGCCGTCAACAAGCTGCGCGATACGATGACGTCGCACGAGCGGGTGTCGGTCGTCGAAGTGATGGGCCGCCACAGCGGCGACATCGCGCTCTACGCGGGTCTCGCGAGCGGCGCGGAGACGATCATCGTGCCCGAAGTGCCCTACGACATCGATGCGATTGCCGGCCGGATGCATGACAATTTCAAGGCCGGGAAACGGCACAGCATCGTCATCGTGGCGGAAGGCGCCGCAAGCGGCAACGACATCGCCGAAGCGATCACCGCGCGCAGCGGCATCGAACCGCGGGTCACGGTGCTCGGCCATATCCAGCGCGGCGGCTCGCCGACGCACAACGACCGGATTCTCGCCAGCCGGCTCGGCGATTTCGCCGTCCGCAAGCTGATGGAAGGCGACTCGAGCAAAGGCTGCGGTATCGTGAGCGGCGAGTTGGTCGCGACGGACATCGAGACCGTCGTGAGCACGAAGAAGCCGTTCAACATGGATTTGTACAATCTGGCGCTTCGCTTGTCGCAATAAACCTGTGATTGACGCGAAAGGGCTGCACCCGATGCGGGTGCAGCCCTTCATTCTTCAGTACTGGACATTGGCCGTGTATTTGTTGCCCGCGTTCCAGATCATAAACTCGTCGACACCGGTATCGGCCAGCGCCCGGATCTGCGCTTCGACCTCGGCTTTGCCGTAGGGGATGTAGTGCCCCTTGCCGAGCCAGCTCGCCGTGAAATCCTGGATCCACGGCCGGATGACCGGCTTTGAGCTGCCGAGCGGCTCCAGCTTCTCGTGCGTGTCTTCCATGGCCCCCTTGATGGTGGCGTAAGGTTCCTTGTCCGGATCCTTCAGCCCGAACCAACCGGTGCTGTAGTGGCTCGGATAGACCATCGGACTGATGACGTCGACATGCTCCGATATCCGGACGAAATCCTGCCCGATGCCCTCCGCGGCCGGAACCGATGCGGCGTAGCCGAAAATATCGACCGATACGCGGACGCCGAGCGGTTCGAGCTCCTTCTTCGCATACTCCACGAAACCGCTTACGACATCGACGCGGCTCTCGTCGGTCTTGTCATAGGCCAGCTCATCAGCCCGTTTCTCGAAGCCTTCCGGAAAACGGACATAGTCGAACTGGATTTCCTTGAATCCGAGCTTTGCCGCTTCCTTGGCTACCGCAACGTTGTATTCCCATACTTCGCGGCGGTACGGATTGACGAAGCTTTCGCCCCGGCCGTTCTTCCATACGTTCCCGTCGGCCTTGCGGAACGACAGGTCGGGACGCTTCTCGGCGAGGACGGAGTCCTTGAACACGACGATGCGCGCGATCGGGTAGATCTCGTCCGCCTCGAGCCTGGCCATCAGCGCTTCCATGTCCTTGATGATCTTCTTCGTCGTGCCGAGTTCGGCGAGGTCCGGATTGACCGTCGGCCAGGTGATGTCCCCGTAGTCGTCCTTCACGTCAATGACCATCGCGTTCAGGTCGGTGCTGCGGACGAGCTCAAACAGCTGCTCCATGCGCGAGCCTCCGGCGCTGTGGGCCGTGACGTATATGCCTTTGATCTTCGGCGCGTCGGGCTGGGGATCGGTCTTTCCGCCGGACGGTTCGGCCGCTCCGTCCGTTCCGGGAGTCTCCGCGACGATCTCCCCGCCGCCCCTCTGCGGCAGCGCGCCCGCAAGACCGTCGAGGCCGCCGTTGCCGGACATCAGGCCGTGAAGCAGCAACAAGATCGTGAACAGGATATCCATGGTTTCTCCGCTCCCCGCAAGCTCTCTCTTGACATCATTAATATTATATTACAGGCAGTAACCTGCAGACAGAGGAATTTTGCGAGATTTTGCAGAATCTTGCCGTCCGGCGTCGAGATAAAAACAAGACGGGAACGGTCAAGCCGTTCCCGTCTTTAAAAATGGTCAATGCAGAAGCTTCTGTTTCTGCTGTTCGCAAATGCTGTGCTGCACAATCTCCAGCGCGTCTTCAGGCTCGAGCCTGTCGAATCCTTCGCGGAGCACGATGTTCATGTTCAGTTCTCTCCGCGTCAGAAACGGGAGAAGCTCGGGCGCATGCCTTTCGACAATTTGCCACAACGTCACCGTTGCCATTTCCACTTGCATCACCTTCCCCGAACGGATTCAAACCAATTACAGGGCCGGACGCAGGACGGAAAGCCCGGGTGCATTATCATTATAACATTCGATACTGGCAGTGAACAGCCGGAAATGAAAGGCAGCGTTCACACTTTGCGAAAATCGCCCATGACGCTGACGGTCTCGACGATGTTGACGAACGCCTTCGGATCGTGCTTGCGGATCATGGCGCGCAGGGTGGACAGCTCGTACCGGGTCGTGACGGTCATGAGCATCACCTTGTCTTCCCCGGTATAGCCGCCCTTGATCGGCACGATCGAGACGCCGCGCGGCAGGCGGCGGAGTTTCTCGAGCAGCCGGTACGGATCGCAGCTGATGATGAACGCCGTGACCTTGAGCTGGCGGATATGGATCATGTCGATCGCCTTGCCGCTCACGTACATCGACAGCAGCGAGTACATCGCGCCTTCCCAGTCTTCCGACATGAGCGCCTGGAGGAGGACGATGCTCATGTTCATCAGGAACAGCAGCATGCCGATCGGCACTTCGCGATGCCGCGTTACAATCGTCGCGATGATGTCGATGCCGCCCGACGAGCCGCCGTAACGCAGGGCAAGTCCGGCGCCGATGCCGAACGCGACACCGCCGAACACGGCCGCCAGGATCGGGTCGGCTGCCAGGGAATGGACCGGCGCAATCCGGATCAGGAAAGAGGTGACGGCGACGGCATAAATGCTCCAGGCGATGAAGGCATGGCCGAGCGCGAACCAGCCCCAAATTAAGATCGGAAGGTTCAGTGCAAAATAAAGGATGCCGGTATCGAGTCCCGTCGCGTAGCTGAGCAGCATCGACACGCCGGATACGCCGCCGGAGAGCAGCCGATGCGGAATGAGGAGAAAATTGAAGCCGAAAGCGATCAGGGCCGCGGCGCAAGTCATGACGAGCGCCGTCCAAACGCGGCGCGCGGCGTTCAAGGTCATCGCTCCTTTCCCGGTATGGAAACGGACGTCAACACCGCCTAGTATCGCCGATTTCCGTTCGCTGGTATTCGCGAGCTGACCTGTGCTATAATGAGTGGGATATTTTTTTAAAGAAGGCACAGTGGACAAAGGAGTTTGAGAAAGTTTGAAAACATTCGCTGAATTCGGCCTGGAGCCGAAAGTGCTGCAGGCCGTTACCGAAATGGGTTTCGAGGAATCAACGCCGATTCAGGCGAAAGCCATTCCGATTGCGATGAGCGGAGCCGACCTGATCGGACAAGCGCAGACGGGTACCGGGAAGACGGCCGCATTCGGCATCCCGCTCATCAGCAAGATTCCGCCGGAGGAAGAGCGGATCGTCGCCCTCGTCATGACCCCGACCCGCGAACTCGCGATTCAGGTGGCTGACGAATTGGGCAAACTCGCCCGGTACAAAGGCATCCGCACGCTGCCGATCTACGGCGGACAGGACATCGGCAGACAGATCCGCGCGCTGAAGAAGAAGCCGCAGATCATCATCGGCACGCCGGGACGGCTGCTCGACCACATCAACCGGAAGACGATCCGGCTGGACGATGTCCAAACGGTCGTGCTGGACGAAGCCGACGAAATGTTGGACATGGGCTTCATGGAGGATATTACGACGATTCTCAGCCTGGTGCCGGAAGAGCGCCAGACGATGCTTTTCTCCGCGACGATGCCTCCCAACATCCAAAAGCTTGCACAGCAATTCCTGCGCAACCCCGAGCATGTGTCGGTCATTCCGAAGAACATTACCGCTCCGAGCATTGAGCAGATCTACATTGAAGTGCATGAACGGGAAAAATTCGAGGCGCTCAGCCGGCTGCTCGACATGGAATCGCCCGATCTGGCGATTGTGTTCGGCCGCACGAAGCGCCGCGTGGACGAACTGAGCGAAGCGCTGCAGAAGCGCGGCTATTCCGCGGACGGGCTGCACGGCGACCTGTCGCAGAACCAGCGCGACACCGTCATGCGCAAGTTCCGCGACGGCAGCATCGATGTCCTCGTCGCGACGGACGTTGCCGCGCGCGGTCTCGACGTCTCCGGGGTTACGCACGTCATCAACTTTGACTTGCCGCAGGATCCGGAAAGCTATGTTCACCGGATCGGCCGTACCGGCCGCGCGGGCAAGGAAGGCGTCGCCTATACGTTCGTGACGCCGCGCGAGATCGACCATCTGCACTTCATCGAACGGGTGACGCGCCAGCGCATCGCGCGCCGTCCGCTGCCGAGCCTTGCCGAGGCGATCGAAGGGAAGCAGCGCGTGACGGCTGAACGGCTGATCGAGATCATCCAGCAGGACGATTTCGCCGAATACAAAGGCATCGCGATTCAGCTGCTGGAACAGTACGATTCGGTCCACCTGGTCGCGGCGGCGATGAAGCTACTGACCGGCGAGAAGAAGGATGTCGAAATCGAGCTGACGCCGGAAGATCCGATCCGCGCGAAGAAGCGCAGACCGGATATCCGTTCGAGCGGGCGCCGGTTTGGCGGTGCCGTCGGCGGTTACGGCGGAAGAAATTCCCGCAGCGGCGGCCGCGGCAACGGATACGGCGGCGGCAGAGGCGGATACGGCGATTCCGGGAGAGGCTACGGCCGCTCCGAGGGTGGCCGTCAGCGCGCAGGCGGACGCAGCTATGGCGACGTTCGCCGGTCGCGCGGCTGGTCCGAGGAATAACCAGGACCGGATAGGAACCGGGGCACCGGGAGGGCGCGTTCGCGGTGCCGTCTTCCGACGCCCCGGTGTTTCTTTCTATCTGATCCGCAGGGCAGAGGAGTCAGGATAACGGAGGGATTCAGCGATGGAAATGCGAGGCATGATGGGCGGCTTTTACAAAATATCGGAATGGATCATGCGGCTGTCGGTCACGAATCTGCTGTGGGTGCTCACGTCGCTGCCGTTCTGGTATCTTTTCTTCTTCGGCGTCATCGTTCCGTTGTCGAACACGGATCCGGTATGGGACCAGGTGTTCTCGGGGCTGCTCGTTTCCACAGTGGCGGTGCCGTTCGTGCTGTTCCCGGCGACATCCGCCATGTTCACGACGGTGCGCAAATGGGTGATGGGCGATGTCGATGTGCCGCTGCTCAAGACGTTTTTCCGCGGTTACAAAGAGAATTACAAGGTCAGCATGTTCGGCGGCATTCTCTATTCGCTGATCTTCCTGGTCATTTTTCTTGACATCCGTTTCTACTTCAACGGTGCTCCGGGGATTGAGCTGATCTCTTACGTCTTCATGGGCATCGCGCTCCTGCTCGTCGTGTCGATGTTCAACTTCTTCTCCATGGTCGTGCACTATCATATGAAGACGCTTCAATTGCTGAAGAACGCCGTCCTCATCACGATCGGCCGTCCGTTCCGCTCGCTGTCGTCCGCGATTGCTGCCGCGGGCATCGCGTGGATCAGCATGCGCTTTACGTTTCTGCTGCCGTTCTTCAGCGCGGTCTTTATCGCTTATCTGTCCTTTTTCAATTTCTACCAGATCTATCTGAAGCTGAAGGAGCAGCAGGAACGGCAGCAGCAGGAACAGCTGGAGGAAGCCGAAGAAGCGGAGACGAAGAATTGATATCCGGCGGTTTACTTTTGTCCGGGGCGGGGATATAATACGTAGTACATCCTGCGGTGTTCGTTACGGCCTCCATCGTTGTTTTGAACCAATGGCTGTTTCAAGGGAGACCTACATCGGAGCGCGGCTGACATGCCCCCGAAAGGGGACTTCAAAAACGTTCCTGCGGTCACCCACCTGCGAGTGCGGGTTCAGAAACACACAGGCCGGACGGCATTGGCGGGGGATTCCGACGCTCGTCAGCGGGCTTCAAGCGCCGTCTACGTTGGGCCTCCGGTGCTCCACGCGATGCATCCGGAGGCTCTCGCATGCCGGCAACCGTAATGGACGGTTTTCTCAGCCGTCTTTTCATGGTATCATAGGGGAAGCTGGAAAGAGACGCCGGAGGGGGAGACATTTGTTGAAGCGTACGTTGATCGGGCTGATTCGGAGCTTCGAACAGACCGGCGACCGGGCGAAGGACCCGTTGCTGAAATCCCATTATTACCGCTTGTCGAAAGAGAAAGCCTGGGAAGAGATCGTCTCGACCCTGAAGAAGATGCAGGGGTACAAAGTGCTGCACGAAGTGGAATCGGTCGGCGAGATCGTGATGGAGAAGCGGACGGCGTTCGGCCGGACGATGGACATCACCGTATCGGTCATCGCCACGGGTCCGGTCACCTCGGCAGTCGACATTTACTCGGCATCGCGCGGATCGTTCGGCGATCTCGGCTCCAATTATCGGGTTATCCTTGACATCTACCGTACGCTGGACAAGAAATTGGCAGCCTACAAGACGGAATCGCCGTAACTGAAAGCCGTTACGACATGCTGTCCGGTCGACAGATGCGGACGGCTTTTGTTTTGCACAGGCCGGACAGGGGGCCGGAAGAAGAAAACCGCCGGCATCCCCGTAGGGCCGGCGGTTTCCGTCCTGCCGGATTAAAGCAGCTCGCGGACGGCGGCAAGCGCCTTGTCGTAATCCGGATGCTCGGTCATCTCGCGCAGGTATTCGACATAACGGATCGTATCGTTCGCGTCGATAACGAAGATGGCACGATAATCGAGGGCGAGTTCCTTGATGAATACGCCGTAAGCTTGTCCGAAGTTCCGGTCTTTGTAGTCCGACAGCATGACGACGCGGTCGACGCCGGCGGCCCCGCACCAGCGGGCTTGCGCGAACGGCAGGTCAACGCTGACGGTCAGCACGACAACGTTGTCGCCCAGCTTGGCCGCTTCTTCGTTGAAACGGCGCGTCTGCGCGTCGCATACGCCGGTGTCGATGGACGGGACGACGCTGATCAGCTTGATCTTGCCGGCGAAGTCGGCGAGCGATACGGTTTCGAGCAGCGATTTGCTCAGTTTGAAATCGGGCGCTTTGTCGCCGGGCTTCAGTTCGGGGCCGATCAGCGTGATCGGATTGCCTTTGAACAAGGCGGCGCCTGTACGTTCCTGGGTCATTTTCGAAACAACCTCCTTGCGAAAGTCAAGATTCAGCCTTCATTATAATCGTTCACCGCGGCCATTGTCCAATCCATGGAAGCGAGGTACACCGATGATTTTTCTGCGCTACGAAAGCTTTCGCGAATATTTGCGGCTGTATCCCGTTACTTCGGTCATTCTGGCCTTGAATCTGCTGGTGTTCATCGCGGATCTGGTGCTGCCGGGTGATCCGTTGTTCGAGGCGGGATTTTTCAGAATGATTCCGGTCTATGACCCCTACGGCCTGGTGGAACCGTGGCGGTACGTCACGTCCATCTTCCTCCATGTCGGATGGGAACATCTGCTGTTCAACGGGTTTGCGCTCCTCGTGTTCGCGCCGCCGCTCGAGCGCCTGCTCGGACACGGCAGATACGCGGCGTTCTATCTGATGGCGGGAATCCTGGGGAATGTGTACAGCGCCGCGGTGCACGTCGGCGACTCGCACTTTGCGGCCGGCGCGTCCGGCGCGGTGTACGGCGTATTCGGCGCCTATCTGTATCTCGCCCTGTTCCGGAAGCGGGCGATGGACGAGGCGTCGCGCAAAACCGTCTACTCGATTCTTCTGTTCGGATTGCTTTATTCGATCATATCCCCTAGAATTGATATCTGGGCTCATGTCGGAGGGTGCCTTGCCGGTTTTCTCATGCTGGGCATGTTCGTGCAACGGCGGAGCAGGTGAAGGGGCTCAATGTGACTTGGGCGGGAGCAGGATCCGATGGAACTCAGGCAGTTGTATTATTTTGTGAAAGTGGCGAACCGCGAGCATGTGACGCGGGCGGCGGAAGAGCTGCACGTTGCGCAGTCGGCGGTCAGCCGGCAGATTCATCTGCTGGAAGAGGAGCTCGGCGTCAAGCTGTTCATCCCGAAGGGGCGCAATCTGCAGCTGACGCATGTGGGGAAGCTGTTCCTGAAGCGCGCCGAGGCGATCATCGCCGATCTGGAGCGCGCGATTGCGGAAATCCATGAACTGACCGATCCGGAGAACGGGGAGGTCAGATTCGGCTTCCCGCATAGTCTGGGCACGCATCTGGTGCCGACGGTGATCGCGAAGTTCCGCAAGCTCCACCCCGGCGTACGGTTCCATTTCCAACAGGGCACGTATGCTTCGCTGGTCCGGGACGTGCTGTCGGGCGAAATCGATCTGGCGTTCATTTCGCCGCTGCCGGAGAAGGATGACCTGCTGTGCGGCCATGCGGTGCTGAAGGAGAAACTGCTGGCTGTCCTGCCGCGCCACCATCGGCTGGCCGGCGAGCCGGTGATCGAGCTTTCGCAGCTCAAGGATGAGCCGTTTGTACTGTTCCGCGAAGGATATTCGCTCCGACCGATCGTCTGGGAGGCGTGTCTTCAGGCCGGCTTTACGCCGAAGATCGCCTTTGAAGGCGAAGAGACGGATACGATCCGGGGACTCGTGGCGGCCGGCATGGGCGTAAGTCTCTTGCCGGAGATGGCGCTCGAGCAGACCGGACCGCTCATGCCGGTCAAGATCGAGCTGAAGGAGCCGGTTACACGGACCATCGGCATCATTCACCGTGCGGACGAGCCGATGCCGCTCGTCGCGCGCGTGTTTCACAAATATCTGCTGGATTATTTTCACAAGGAATATGGTCCTGCAACCTGAGCAATACGGCTGCTGCATAAAAGAGGGCTGCCGGCGTCCATCGGACGCTGGCAGCCCTCTCGAATTTGCTCGGCCTTTGCGAGGCGTCATTCTTCCCGGGCCGACGTGAAGATCATGATGTACTTGAGCAGCTCGAGTAGCGCGATCAGCGCCGCCGCCACATACGTCCACGCGGCGGCATTCAGCACTTTCGCCACGCCGCGCTCCTCTTCGTGCGTAATGAACCCTTCCGCAATCATCAGATCCCGCGCCCGGCTGCTGGCGTTGAACTCGACCGGCAGCGTCACGAGCTGGAAGGCGACCGCCGCGGAGAAGAAGATGATGCCGAAACCGATCAGGTTCAGCGCGTTGAACAAGAAGCCCGCGATCAGCAGAAACGGCGCGATGCCGGATGCGAACCGGACAACCGGGAACATGCGGTGGCGGAGCACCAGCATCGGATAGTGCTGTGCGTGCTGGATGGCGTGTCCGACCTCGTGGCAGGCGACGGACACGGCCGAGATCGAACGCTCATAATAGACCGGTTCGGACAGCCGCACGACGCGCTGGATCGGATCGTAGTGGTCGGTCAGCACGCCGCGGACCGGTTCGATCGGCACATCGTGGAGCCCTTGCGAATCGAGCATGCGCCGCGCCGCTTCATATCCGGTCAACCCGCGCATGTTCGGTACTTCCGCCCAGCGGTTAAACGTTCCCTTGACGCGGAACTGCGCCCAGAGCGAGATGCCAAACGCGATGAAAATCAGGAAATCCATCGGGTGAAAAAAGCCAATCAAGTGAACCCCTCCGTTTCGTTAAGTCAAACCCATGCAACATGCCGGCAAAACGGCTGACGCTGTCTTTACGGGATGGCGAGTCCGTTTTGCGTTGAAAGATAAGCCTGTTTATAGGCTATAAAGCGAGCAGCTCATAAATGCTTTTCTTATTCCTTACAGAATGGTGGCTTTGTCAATGAGCAGCAGCAATGCTTCGACGCAGGCGGCGGTCTGCGGCATGAGACGCTTGCAGACGCTGCGGGCCTGGTGCGGCTTCAGCCGGCTGAGCACCGGTTCCAGTTCCTTCACCTCGCGCTGCAGTTTGCTCAGCGACAGCTGCAGGTCCGTCAGCTTGCGGCTGATCTGCTCCTCGGAGGAAATCCGCTTCCAACCGTCGAGCATCTCCTTGATCTCTTCAAGCGTATATTTTTCCTTCTTCAACTGTTCAATACGTTTCAGCCGCTCGATCGTTTCAGGACCATACAGCCGATAGTTGCCGGCGGTCCGTTTCACGGGGCGGATCAGGCCGATACTCGTATAGAAATCGATGGTGCGCGGGCTGACGTTGGCCTTTGCCGCGAGCTCTCCGATGCGGAACAAGCTCTGGTCCAAAGCTCTCACCACCCTTCCGACGCCGAACGCTCTCTCAATAGATATGATAACCAATCCCTGGCCATACAGTCAAACGTGATGGTTTACCGTTCGGGACGGCAAATTTCATGTCAATTTATCATACATAATATTTAAGAGACGATGGGGACGACCGGCGGAAGCCAATCGGCAAAAGCGAAAATTCGGAGGAGGACGGCCGGTCAGTCGTTGATGGATACGTAAAAAAACTTAACGTTAGCGCCGGATATATAGACGAACGTTAGATTTTTTTGCACTTTTCGCCCAAAAACCGAAAAATGATTATTGTCAAAGTGCGACGTTCTGACTATAATGACATTAAGTCTTTCATGAAATGTAATATAAAATGACATGGGAGTGGTCAACATGGTGAAGAAACTGACACTCGCTGCAGGCGTGTTGCTATGCCTGTTCCCGGCCATGGCGCTTGCGGCACCGTCAACAGCGCTGCTGGACATGGGGCTCAACACGCTCTGGGTCCTCATCGCCGGCATCCTCGTCCTCCTCATGCAAGGCGGATTCATCCTGCTGGAAACCGGTTCGACGCGGATGAAGAACGCCGGCCACGTCGCCGGCAAGACGATCTTCACGATCGGCCTTGCTTCGCTCGTCTACTGGGCGGTCGGATACGGCATCGCGTTCGGCGAAGGCAATCTGTTTATCGGCCTGAGCGACTTCTTCTACTATCCGCCGCTGGTCGGTGCGGAAGGTGACGGCTACGCGAACGCCGCGTTCTGGGTTTTCCAAACCGCATTTGTCACGATCTCGCTGTCTATCGCATGGGGCGGATTCGCGGAACGCGCGAAGCTTTCTTCCTATTTAATATTCACGCTGTTCTTCGCGAGCGTCATCTATCCGGTCGTTGCGCACTGGATCTGGGGCGGCGGCTGGCTGGCGGAAGACGGCGCGCAAGACTTCGCCGGTTCGACCGTCGTCCACCTGACCGGCGCGCTCGGCGCATTCGCGGCAACCGTGCTGCTCAAGCCGCGGATCGGCAAATACAACAAGGACGGCTCGGCCAACCAAATTCTCGGCCACAACCAGGTGTACACGGCACTGGCGGTTCTGCTGCTCTGGGTCGGCTGGTTCGGCTTCAACGCGGGCTCCACGGTCGCGGTAGGCGACGGCTTCTTCGGCTATGTCGCGTTCAACACGCAGCTCGGCGCAGCGGCCGGCGCGGTTGCGGCCCTCCTGATCACCTGGATCGAAGCGGGCAAGGCTGACATCACGACGATGCTGAACGGCGCGCTGGCCGGTCTCGTCGCCATCACGGCCTCCTGCGCATTCGTCGAGCCGTGGGCGGCCGTCGTCATCGGTCTGATCGCAGGCATCGTCGTCTACTTCAGCCAGAAGATGTTCGACAAGCTGCGCATCGACGATCCGATCTACGCGCTCTCGGTGCACGGCGTGGCGGGCATCTGGGGCACGCTGGCCAATGGTCTTTTCGCGACGGAAGAACTGGCCGCGCAAGTCGGGGTCGGCCAAGGCGGCTTGATCGACACGGGCAGCTGGTACCAGCTGTGGGTGCAATTCGAATCGGTTGTCGTCTGCGGCGCCTTCGTCCTCGTCGCTTCGTTCATCGTCCTGGGCATCATGAAAGCCCTGATCGGCTTCCGCGTCACGGAAGAACAAGAAATCATCGGCCTGGACCTGAGCGAACACGGCGTCTACGGTTATCCGGAACAAATGAAAAAAGCGCAAGATGCGCTGAACGCCTGATCCGTAATAAAATGGAATCAGCATAAACGATGGCTACGCAGGCCGGGGGGGGGGGGAGATGCGCACATGAACGATCCGACGCTTGTCAGGCTGATGGAGGAAATCGGCTCGACCGGGAACGCGGATGCATTGCGCGATCTCCGGGACCGGCTCCATCTCCGGATGGAGGCGCTGCTCCCCGGCGGCGACGGCGAATCGGTCGAACCCTTCAACGCCATATTGAACGGGATGCACGACGCGCTGATCCGGCGCGCCGTCGTCCTGTCCGAAGAAGCGATGGCACGGGCGGGGAAAGGCGCTCCCCCCGTGCCTTACGCCTATTTGTTGTTCGGCAGCGGCGGGCGAAGCGAGCAGACCCTCTCCAGCGATCAGGACAGCGGACTGCTGTACGAAGATCCCGGTCCCGGCCTCGATCCGGAGAAAGTGCGCGCCTGGTTCCGCGAACTGGGCGGCTTGATCGTAAAGACGCTGGAACGTGCGGGATACCCGCCTTGCGACGGCAATGTGATCAGCGCGAACGAGGCATGGTGCGATGCGTTCTCGGGATGGACGGCGAAGCTGGACCGCTGGTTCGACGATCCGCACTGGGAGCATGTGCGCTACCTGCTCATTATGTCCGACGGCCGCGCCGTAAGCGGCGACGAGCGGCTTGCCGCGAGGCTGAAGGATCACTACTTCCGCAAAGCAAAGGGACATCCGGGCATTGCGGAGCGGATGCTGCAGAATACGATGCGCTACAAGCCGCTTGTCGGCCTGTTCGGCCAGCTGCTGCCCGAACGGTACGGCGAAGACGCCGGCAGCGTCGATATCAAGTATGGCGCCTATATTCCATTCGTCAGCGCGGTCCGGCTGATGGCGGTCACCGGCGGCATCCGGGAGACGTCGACCTTGTCGAGAATCCGGCGGCTGCGGGATACGGGGAGACTTTCCGCTTCGGACGCGGAAGCTTGCGAAGCCGCGTTCGGCTTCTTCCTGAAGCTGCGGCTGCTGGCCGCATCGCGCAACAAGGGCGGGCTGTATGCGAACAACGGCAAGGTGGCGGTGACGCTGCTCACGAAGCCGATGAGGCGGGATTTGCGTCACCATCTGGGCACGGTGCAGCGGCTGCGGCACAGCCTGCAGCGGCAGATTGCAGGCAAGTTCCGGCTGGTACATGATGGTGGTGATCAGACATGAAGGAAGGGGATCGCGGCATCGGGCGAGCCTGGAATCTCTACAAGATGGGAGGACTCACGCCGGCCATCGCGTCCATGTTTGGCGCACCCGGCGCGCAGCAGATGGCGTTCATCCGTCATGCGGCGAAGGAGCAGCGCAAGCAGTCGGCGCTTGACCTGCCGCTGATGGAGCTGGAGACGGTCGTCTTCGATCTGGAGACGACCGGATTCTATCCGGAGAACGGAGACGAGATTCTGTCCATCGGCGGCGTGCTGATGCGCGGACCGGAACTGATGGAAGCGCAGCAGTTCTACCGGCTTGTCAATCCGCGGCGGCGCGTTCCCCGCCATATCGTCGAACTGACCGGGATCACGAATGAGATGGCGGCGCATGGCGAGGATCTCGTGCAGGCGCTCAGCGACTTCATGGCGTTCATCGGCAAGCGGGTGCTGATCGCGCACGCTTCCGGGCACGACAAGCAGTTCCTGGGCGCCGCGCTGTGGCGGACATCGAAGGTGCGGCTGACCCACCGCGTGCTGGATACAATGATGGTGGCGAAATGGCTCGAACCGAACCGGGACAGCTACGGGCTCGACGAACTGCTGGAGTCGAACGGGGTGCCGATCACAAGGCGCCATCATGCGCTGGAAGATGCGATCATGACGGCGAAGCTGTGGCAGCGATATTTACACAGAATCGCCGCGCGCAACATCGTGACGCTCGGCGATCTGTATGCGTATCTCAGCCGGCATTAACGGCGAATCCGGCGCGCTGCCCTGCATCCGGTATGCGGCCGTTTCCGGCCGCTTGATGTCACGAAGCGAGATGATCCAATAGGTGAAATCCGGGCTCCCGAACTGCCGCCAGCCCGTCAGGTCGGCGGCGGAAGGCGCCGGAGCTCCATGCGGGTGGGAATGATAGAAGCCGGCGATCCGTCGCCGGCTTTGCCGCGTTTCCGTCCAGGCGCGCACCCAGTCGGCGGGATCGAAGCGGTAGCCCGATTCCGGCCGCGGATGCGCATTGCGCACGGGACGGATCCGGTCGATCGGGCCGCCGGGTCCGCCGGCGGCGATCAGAAGTCCGCAGGCTTCTGCGGGGTATGCCGTTCGGCAGGCTTCCATGAGCTGCTCGTAGGCTTCGCTGGCTATGACGATCATGGCTTCCTCCCGGCCGTCGAATGTCACTCTCAGTATAGCGCACGCGCGGGTGCGCGTCATCCGGCATCGCCCGCGCGCTTCGGCGGCTTGACCAGGAAGAAGACGAGGGCGAGGGCGACCGCGGCCAGCCCTGTCACGGCGCCGAACAGCACGCCGCGCGAGATGCCGGCGAGCCAGCCGAACGCCGGCGGCCCGAACGCGACGCCGAGGAAGCGCAGGCTGCTGTACAGCGACGTGATCATGCCGCGAAGGCTGCGATCGACGGCGCCGGTGATCATCGTGTTCAGGCAGGGGAGCAGCATCCCCGTGCCCACGCTGCTCAACGTGAGCAAGGCGATCAGCAACGGCATGTTGCCGTTCAGCCAGACGGCCGCCGCGAACGCGGCGGCCTGCAGCGCGAGCCCGGTGTTCATCAGGGTGCGCATCAGCCGCCCGTTGTTCTTGATCCAGCGTCCGGTGGCGTAGGATGTGGCGACCAGGCCGAACAGCGGAATGGCGAGCACGCCGCCCTTCGCCACGCCCGTTATGGCATAAGGCGGCTTCTCCAGCACATCAGAGAGGAAGAACAGCACGCCGAACAGGTTGAACAATCCGGTGGCACCGGCGAGAAAGGCGGGAATGAGCCAGCTTCCCTGTGCGCGGAAAACGCCGATGATTTGGCGGGCATAATGCGCCAGCCGGGGCCGGTCTCCGGACCCGGGTTCACGGATCATGAACGCCATGGCCGCAAGCGAAAGCGCGCAGAAGGCGGGGAAGGCGAAGAAGGGAGCCTGCCAGGCGATGAGCGCGAACAGGGTGCCGAGAATCGGGCTGAGCACCTTCCCCGTCCCGTTCGACGCTTCAATGAGCCCGAGCGCCTCGCTCTCGGCGCCGTCGCGGTACATGTCCCCGATGAGCGCCATGGCGATCGGCGCCGTGCCCGCCGCTCCGATGCCCTGCAAGGCCCGCGCGGCGATCAACAGAGGATAATTCTTCCATATGACGGCATAGCCCGCCAGAAGGCCCGCCGCCCCGAAGACGGCGAGGGAAGGCAGAATGACCGCTTTCCTCGTGAAGCGGTCGGAGAGATAGCCGGCGATCGGGATGAACAGGCCCGCTGCCAGCGAGAAGAGCGTGATGACGAGGCTGGACTGGATGCCGGTAATGTTCAGCTGCCGCTCCAGATCGGGCAGGATCGGCACGATCATCGAATTGCCGAGCACCATAACGAGGGGGACGGATGCGAGCGCGGTGTACCCGGCCCATTTCCTCGCGCCCCCGCCCGTTCCGGCTCCGGAACGGCCGCGCGAGTCAGAGCGGTTGCCGGACAGAAATTGCCGGTTCCGCTCCGCGGCCGCGCCTCCGCCGCCTGCGGTCAGCCACCCGGGTCTTGCCTTCTCCATCGCGTTTTCCTCCAATTGAAATGCGTTCCTTGGCGAGACTAATGTGCCCGCGTCTTCCTGCGGCTATTCCCGGATGGCTTGAACGGCAAATTTGGGCATGATAAGATGAGGACAATTCAGCGGGAGTTGAAGCGGAGAATGAAACGCGCATGGTCCATGGCCGTTGTGATCGTGATCCTGACCCTTCTGGCCATTCATCAGAATCAGACGGGAGCGGTGCGATCGTCCGCCGCTGCCGAGGAGAAACCGAAGATCGGCTATCTGGCGCCGTCGTTCGAACTGCCGGACTTAAGCGACCGCACGGTGCGGGCGGGGGGAGCGTCGGACAAGTTGACGATGATCAATTTCTGGGCTTCCTGGTGCGGGCCGTGCGACCTGGAAGCGCCGGATTTGCAGGCGCTGCATGAACGGCATGCGGACCGGCTGCTGCTCATCGGCGTGAACAGCACGAAGTACGACCGGGAACGGGACGCCCGGCGGTTCGTCGAAGAACATGAACTGACCTTCCCGATTCTGATGGACAGGGAAGGCGCCGTTACCGAGCTGTACAAAGTGTCGCAGTTTCCGACGACACTGCTTGTCGACAAGGACGGGGTCATCCGCGAGCGGGTTGTCGGCGTACTGTCGAAAACACAATGGGAAGCGCTGATCGACAAATGGAGTTGATCAGCGCTTCCCATTTTTGAAAGACTCAATGATTGACGATTCCGAGCTGCTCGCGTTTGTCCTCCTGCGCGGCCGGCGTTTTCTTGCAGTTCATCAGCGCGTAGCGGAAGCTGTCGACGAGCGCTTCCCAGCTCGCTTCGATGACGTTGTCGGACACGCCGACGGTGCTCCAGGTGTTCTTGAAATCGGTCGTTTCGATCAGCACGCGCACTTTCGCGGCGGTGGCGTCCTTCTCGTCCAGGACGCGGACCTTGTAGTCGGTCAGCGCGATGTTCATGATCTCGGGGTAATATTGGACAAGCGCTTTCCGGAGCGCGTTGTCCAGCGCGTTGACCGGCCCGTTGCCTTCCGCGGCGGTGTAGACGATGTCCCCGTCCACGTCGATCTTGACGATCGCTTCGGACACCAGCCGGCCGTCCGATTTCTCGACGAGCATCTTGAACGATTCAAGCTTGAAGATTTGCGTCTGTTCGCCGAACGCATCGCGCAGCAGCAGTTCGAGCGAAGCGTCGGCGCCTTCGAACGAATAGCCTTCGTGCTCGAGCGTCTTGATTTTCTCGATGACCGCCCGCGCCCGTTCGTTGCCGGAACTGATGTCGAGGCCCATCTCCTGCGCCTTGTGGATGATGTTGCTCTGGCCCGCCAGCTCGGAAACGAGAATCCGCCGCTGGTTGCCGACGAGTTCGGGCTGGACGTGCTCATAGGTTTTCGGATCTTTCAGGATGGCGGAGACGTGGATGCCGCCCTTGTGCGCGAAGGCGGCGTTGCCGACATACGGCTGGCCGACCGGCATGACCGCGTTGGCGATCTCGCTGACATAGCGGGCGACGCTCGTGAGCTGGCCGAGCTGCTCGTCGGAGACGCAGCGCAGGCCCATCTTGAGCTGCAGATTCGGAATGATCGAGCACAGATTGGCGTTGCCGCACCGTTCACCGTAGCCGTTGATTGTTCCCTGCACCTGGCGGGCGCCCGCCTGAACGGCCGCCAGCGTGTTGGCGACGGCGAGCTCGCAGTCGTTGTGCGTATGGATGCCGATCGGCTTGTCGATCTCTTTCGCGACGCGGGAGACGATCTCGTAGATTTCGTTCGGCAGCGTGCCGCCGTTCGTATCGCACAGCACGATCCAGTCCGCGCCGGCTTCGGCCGCCTTCCGCAGGCAAGCGAACGCATACTCGGGATTATGTTTGTAGCCGTCGAAGAAATGTTCGGCGTCGTAGATGGCTTCCAGTCCCCGGCGCTTGAGGAAGGCGAATGAATCGTAAATCATGGCGAGATTTTCTTCCAGCGTCGTCTGCAGGGCGGTCGTCACATGGAAGTCCCACGACTTGCCGACCAGGGTCGCCGCCCGCACGCCGGATTCGACGATGCGCACGAGGCTCGTGTCCTGATCCGCCTGGCTGTTCTTCCGGCGCGTGCTGCCGAATGCGGTAATCTTCGCGTTCAGCTTCATGTCCCGCATCCTGCGGAAAAATTCGATGTCCTTGCTGTTGCTGCCCGGATTGCCGCCTTCGATATAATGAACGCCCAATTGGTCCAGCTTCAGGGCGATCTTCACCTTGTCTTCCGCCGACAGGCTGATCCCTTCGCCCTGGGTGCCGTCACGCAGTGTTGTGTCAAATACGGAGATATCGACTTTCATTGCGGAAGCGCCTCCCTGTGATCCCACTCGACTTCGATCATAATTTCCTATTATATCATCGAACGTCCGGACGGGAAACCCTGGCCGCCGCGGTGTTGCGGTGCTGCGGCCGGCAGCCGGTGCGCGCGGCCGTCCGGCAACCAGCGGCCTCGGGTTGACCGCGCCGCCGGCCGGGGATATGCTGGATACAGGAAGACCTCCGGAGGGATTGGATATGCCGCCGACCGAAAGCCGCCATGAGGGCAGCGGGGCAAAAGGCAGGGTCATCCTGCATCTGGACATGAACGCGTTCTATTGTTCGGTTCACGAAGCGGAGGAACCGGAGCGCTACGCCGGCAAGCCGATCGCCGTCGCCGGCAGCGTCGAGGAGCGGCGGGGCGTCATCGTCACGTCTTCTTACGCGGCGCGGGAGAAGGGCGTGCGCACCGGCATGACGGTCCGGCAGGGGCTCAAGGTGTGTCCGGAGCTGATCATCATCCGGCCGGACTTCAACCTGTACCGCAAGTACTCCCGCGGTTTCCTCGGCATCGCCCGGCAATACACGCCGCTCGTCGAAGTTGTCTCGATCGACGAATGTTATCTGGATGTGACGGGGTCGGGCAGGTTCGGCACGCCGCTGGAGATCGCGGAGGAGATCCGGCGCCGCATCCGCACCGAATGGTCGCTGCCTTGCTCGATCGGCATCGGGCCGAACAAGCTGCTGGCGAAGATGGCGTCGGACATGAAGAAGCCGAACGGCATCACCGTGCTCCGCATCCGGGACGTGCCGGCGGTGCTGTGGCACCGGCCGTGCGACGCGCTGCACGGCGTCGGCCGGAAGACGGCCGCGAAGCTCGCGCGGATGAACATCCGTACGATCGGCGAGCTTGCCGCATGCGACGAGCAGCTGCTGATCCGGCAGTTCGGCGTGTACGGAGCCTGGATGAAGGCGGCCGCGAACGGCATCGACACGGCCGAAGTCAATCCGGAGCGCGGACCGAACAAATCGATCGGCCATACGACGACGCTCCCGCATGACGTGACCGACCACGAAGAAGCAAGCCGCATTTTCCTCAATCTGGCTGACCAGACGGCGCGGCGGCTCAGGCGGCAGCGGCTCATCGCCGGCACGGTGCAGATTACGATCCGGACGCCTGACATGCGGACCTGTACGCGGGCGGAGACACTGGAATCTCCCACCGACGATCCGGTGGAAATTCACCGCATCGCATGCCGGCTGTTCGACCGCCATCACCGCCCGGGAGATCCGGTGCGGCTGCTCGGCATCACGCTGGCCAATCTGTCGCCGAAACAGGAGACCGTCGTCCAGCTTGACCTGTTCGATTTCGAGAAGCAGCCGAAGCGCGAAGCGCTCATCCGGACGATGGACGAACTTCGGGACAAATTCGGCGAGGAGGCGGTGCTGACCGCCGGCATGCTGCTCGGCGGCCCGTCCGCCCTGATCCGGAATCGGAGAATTCGCGGTACATCCTTGCAATCGGAGGAAGAATTATTATATAGTGATGAATGAAGGTTGCAGCAACGTATGGCGATAGATACAAGGAGGGTAACATCTCATGGCGAAGTATACCTGGGTGGATAAAGAAACCTGCATTGCGTGCGGCGCATGCGGAGCATCGGCGCCCGACATCTACGACTATGACGATGAAGGGCTTGCGGAAGTCATCTACGGCGGCGACGGCAACACCGGCACGACCGAAATTCCGGAAGAGCTTTACGACGATCTCCAGGACGCCCTCGACGGCTGCCCGACCGATTCGATCAAAGTATCGGATCAGCCGTTTAATAAATAAGAACATCCGTATCGAACCGTTTCATTTCCCCTGTTTTCGTCCTGCCGGGCGGAAGCGGGGGGAATTCTGTTTTTTTCGACAATTTTTGTTGCCATTTTCACCGGCGGACCTTCGCCCAATCCCGGAACTTCGCCGGGGCCGACCGTCGCGGTATCCGCTTCGGATTACAGCGCCCATGTCAAGACCCTTGACATCAAGCTCTCCGGATTTACGGGCAGCAGAGCCGTTTTCGTCTATCAGGTGAACGTCGAGTATGATCAGCAATATTTCGCCTTCGCCGACACGCTGTTACGCGACACGAACGGCTTGAACCCTTTCCGGAATTTGCCGGAAAGCCCGTTCAAGGTGGAATTGGATGAACATTGGGTCGCGCCCGACGGGTATGACGTTAACGCCGTCGATCATGTCGAGCATGATGGCAACAACCACGTTGTCCGTTATGCCGTTCTGAAATTTGAAGGCGGGGCGGAAGAAGTGAACGGCCAGGCGGTCGTCCGGCTGCCGTTCCATTTGGCCTCGATCTTTGCAACGCGGCAGACGGCATCGATCAAAGTGACCTTGACGGCGGTGGATGCGAACGGGCAATATCGCCGGACGGCACGGTGACGACCATCGCAGGCACCGGCATCCTCGGGCTCAAGGACGGTTCCGCGTCGCAAGAGAACTTCTATTATCCGATGGATGTCGCGGTTTCGCCGTCCGGCGTCATCTATGTGGCCGACACGCTCAACTACGTCATCCGCAAGATCGAGAACGGACGCGTCACGACGCTGAACGCGCAGTCCGGGCGGGTCGCCGAGGTTTTCCCGGGCGTCGTCGAACCGGCCGGCGATTATCGGGACGGCGCTTTCCTTATCGCGGACGGCGGCAACAACCGCATCCGGATCGTGCGTCCGTACGCAGCGCCGGCCAGGCTGGAAGGAAGCGCGATCGAGATCGTCCACAACCGGACGGTGCTGGAGTCGGATGCGGAGCCGATTGCCGTGGGCGGCACGACATTCGTGCCCGTGCGTGTGATCAGCGAAGAACTCGGTTATACCGTCGAATATGGGGCAAATGGCGTCACGACGCTGAAACAGGGTGACGCCTGGTACCGGATTCGTGTAGGGAGCAAGACGGTCGAATCGTCTTCCGGCAGTCTGGAGCTGCCGCAGGCGCCGTTCTAACGCGACAACCGGCTGTATCTGCCGGTGCGGTTCTTCGCGGAGGAGCTGGACCTGGACGTGCAATGGCTGAGCGGCGTGCGCGCCGTGCTGATTCGCGACAAGCAGACCGAGTTGCAATATTGATCTTCCTGCGGCGATTCCAGTCCGCCCGGTCTAAACCGGGCGGACTGACTGCCGATATATACCCTATACGGGCTTGCCGGCCGGAAAGGGGGATTCCGATTGGAAGAACAAGCGGACATCGAGTATTTGAAACAGTACGTCCGTCTTCACCCCGACAACCGGATGGCATGGTATCTGCTCGGCAGGGCGTATATGCAGCAGGGCAAAGAAGCGAAAGCGAATTACTGCTTTCTGCAGGCCGGCGACATCTATGAAGCGTACGAACGGAAGCGGCATCCGCTGGCGGACGCCGCTCCCCGGGAGGCATTGGAGCAATGGAACCGGGGGCGCCGGCGGCGGCTGGCGAAGCGCGCCGTCCTGCTGGCCGTCATGTTGATCGGCCTCGTCGCCGTCACGCCCGGCGCGCCGGACGGGCATCGGGGCGCGGAACGGACGGCGGCGGACGCGCCGGCTGCCGCGACGGTCGGATCGACCGGGCAGCCGGTTCGATCCGGGGGCGGCGGCGAACCCGCCGTCCGGCCGGATGACCGGCCCGCGGCGGACGGCAGCCGCCCGGTCGCCGTGCACGTGGTCGAACCGGCCGCCGGATCGCCGGTCGGCGAAGCGCTGGAGGCGCTCCTGTACGGCACCCGGCTGCCGGTGCACGGCATTGCGATCCGGCTTGCGCAGCGGGACGGCTGGCGGTTCTGGAACAGCGCGGCGGACGGGCTGCTGCTCGCCGTGGAGCGAAGCGATTCGGACGCCGGGGAAGCGGTCATCCGCATGTTCGACCCGGAGGCGTGCGTCTGCACGCCGGCGGATGCCTCGGAATCGCTCGGGCTGCTCGAAGCGTGGAGCGAACGGCGGGAGCAATGGTGGGTGCTGCGCAGCGCCATCCGCCGCTACGCGGAATCGACCGGCGAGTGGCCGGCTTCGCTGGACGATCTGGTGCGGCCGTACCCCGACAACTGGCTCGCCGGCGATTCGCCCGTCCTGCGCGAGCTGTTCGCTCCCGCGGCGGAAGCGGAACGGAAGGCGAGCTTGCGGCCGTCGCCGGAAGCGGGCATGCCGGCCGAAGGCGGATTTGCGGCCTGGAACGCGGGGACGCCGGACGGCCTGCCCGAGGCGCCGCTCGAAATTATCGTCGACAAGGCCAATCATCGGCTGGCGCTCGTCAGCGGCAACGTCATCCTGCGCAATTACGAGATCGGTCTCGGCGGCGACAGGACGCCGGAAGGTGTGTTCGTCATCAGCGAGAAAGTGAAAAATCCGAACGGCAGGGAGGACGGCGAGTTCGGCAGCCGCGGCATGACGCTGTCGGACACCGACTACGCCATTCACGGCACGAATGAGCCGGACAGCATCGGGCGGGATGAGTCGCTCGGCTGCATCCGGATGGCGAAGGAAGATCTGGAGGAACTGTACGACATGACGCCGCTCGGTACACGCGTCACGATCGCATCGGGGGTGCTGCCGGACGAAATCTCGGCCCCCGCCGAACGCTTCCGGCTGGAAGCGACGCAGGACGAGACGAATCCGGGCAAAGTGTACCGCTGGTTGACATAAAACGGCTGAGACCGAATCGTCTCAGCCGTTCACAATGATCAGCACCGACATGACGATGACGACGGCGGCGAATGCGCCGGCAACCCACAGTATCGCTTTCTTGTTGATTTCATTCTGCGCCGGTTTCTTCGTGGCCGGCGGCCTTCTGCGAACTGCGCTCATCGGCAATCGACCCTCTCTTGTAACGGTTTCTCCTATCATTGTAACCGTTTCCCCTCGGGTCCCGCAACCGGTGCTTTGATCCAGATGCCGCGGCGTTTGCACGCTTTCTTTTTCCCTCAGGAAAAGATAAACTGTTGCAGTGGAGCATACGGACTGTAGAACGGAGTGGAACGCATGTTGTATCGCACGATTGCCAGACCGATTCTGTTCCGGATGGATCCGGAGCGGGCGCACCGGCTGATCGTCCACGGGCTCGGCAAGGCCGTCAGGCTGCCCGGGGTGCTGCCGATGATGCGCAGCTTCTGGGACGTGAAGCCGGATCCGCGGCTGGAGACGGAACTGTTCGGCATCCGGTTCCGCCATCCGGTCGGGCTTGCCGCCGGGCTGGACAAGGATGCCGTCGCGGTGGAGGGATTTGCCGGCATGGGTCTGGCGTTTCTCGAAGTCGGCACGGTGACGCCGGTCGGCCAGCCCGGCAACGATCGGCCGCGCCTGTTCCGGCTGCCGGACGACGAAGCGCTCATCAACCGGATGGGCTTCAACAACGAAGGCGCGGAGGCGATGGCGGCCCGGCTCGCGAGGCTCCGGGAGCGCCGCGTGCCGATCGCCGTCAACATCGGCAAGAACAAGGCGACGCCGAACGAGAAGGCGCCCGATGATTACCGCGCCTGCCTGCGGGTGCTTTACCCTTACGGCGATTTCTTCGTGGTCAACATCAGCTCGCCGAATACGCCCGACCTGCGGAAACTGCAGCACGGCGAGGAGCTGAAGGCGCTGCTTGACGCCGTGCATGGGGAGATTGCGGAGCAGGCAGCCAGGACCGGCGGAGCGCCCAAACCGGTGGTCGTCAAGCTCGCGCCGGACATGACCGAAGCCGAACTGGAGCAGACGGTCGACATTCTGGCAAGCAGCGGCGTCTCCGGCATCATCGCCACGAACACGACGCTGTCGCGGGACGGACTCACGCATCCGAACCGCACGCAGCAGGGCGGCCTGAGCGGCCGTCCGCTTCGCGAACGGTCGACGGACGTGATCCGGACGATTTACCGCCTGACCGGAGGAAAACTGCCGATCATTGGTTCCGGCGGCATTTTCGACGCGCGGGATGCATACGATAAGATTCGCGCCGGCGCATCGCTTGTCGAGGTCTATACGTCGCTGATCTACAAAGGTCCGGGCGTCGTGCGCAGCATCGCCGCCGAATTGTCCGCTCTGCTTGCCCGGGACGGCTTCCGCCGGGTCGGCGACGCGGTAGGAGCGGATCATCGCTAGCTTCTTGCGGGAGGAGGTTTCCGCATGGACGGACGGGATTGGAACTTGTTTTTGCTGCCTTACGAACAAGCCGTCGAAGAACTCAAGGTCAAATTCAGAACGCTCCGCAGTGAGCTCAAGACGCGTCAATCCTACGCGCCGATCGAATTCGTCACCGGCCGGGTGAAGCGGATCTCGAGCATCCTCGAGAAGGCGAAACGGCTGAACGTGCCGATGGACCGGCTGGAAGAAGGCATCGAGGACATCGCGGGAATCCGCATCATGTGCCAGTTCGTCGAAGATATCCGCATTGTCGCGGATTCGATCCGGGAGCGCAAAGATTTGACGCTCGTATATGAGAAAGATTACATCACGAACCACAAGGAGAGCGGTTACCGCAGCTATCACATGATCGTCGAATACCCGGTGCAGACGGCGCTCGGGCTCAAGAAAGTGCTCGCCGAAGTACAGATCCGCACGCTCGCGATGAATTTCTGGGCGACGATCGAGCACTCGCTCAACTACAAGTACAAGCAGCAGCTTCCGGCGCACGTCAAGGAGCGGCTGCGCAAGGCGGCGGAAGCCGCGTTCCGGCTGGATGAGGAGATGTCGAGCATCCGCAAGGAGATTCTTGAAGCCCAGCGAACCTTCGAGGACAGCTCGAATCTCGTCTCGAACGTGCTGGCCGGCATCCAGGAGCTCTATTTCTATCACAAGGTGCGGGAAGCGGCGCGCTACCAGCTCCGATTCAACGAATTGTGGGAGCAGGAAGACGTCATCGGGCTGAAATTGCTGGCGGAGGACATTCAGGCGTCGATCGAGCGGGCCAAGGGAGGAGAGGTGGCGCTTGGCGACAGATCCTAAATTCGTCCGGTTTCTCGTCCTGTTCAACTGCGACCGGGACTATTACGAATGTCATGATGTCATGGAGGAATTGTGGCTTGAGGAAGGACGAAGCCGGTTCTGGCAGGGGCTGTTGCAGGTTGCCGTCGGGCTTCATCATTATGAAAACGACAATTACACCGGCGCCGTTAAACTGCTGCGCGCCGCGCTGGAGAAGCTGGACGGGTACGCGGATGCGGAGGCGGGCATTGATGTAAAAAGGCTGCGGGAAGACGCGGCTGCGGTGCTGGCGCCGCTCGAAGCGTGGCTGGCGGAAGGCTCGGGCGGCCATCCGCCAGAGCCCGAGCCGATCGAGATCCGCGTGATCGATCCGCAGCTGGCCGGGCTGGTCGCCGCGGAAACGGCGCGTCCGCACGGGGATCAGCCCCGCGCGGACGGCGAATAGACGGGTATGTCCGGCAGGCACATTCCGGACCGGAATTACAGGCCTGCCGGTTTGTACTTGGCGTCGATGGCGTCCCGGATCTCGTCCGTCGACTTGCCTTGCTTGGCAAGCGCCATCACGTCTTCCAGCTCCATCTTGCAGATGCCGCACGCCGCACTGTGGTCGCTCCATACGATGGAGCCGTCGGCCCGTACTTCGGCGATGTAGCAGCGAAGCAGCGAATCGTGCGGGTTGTCCAACTGCATGCAGCCGCAGTAGCAGTTGATATGGCGCAGGATTTCCCGGTATTGATAGGCGGCGGCGTACAGATCGGCCGTGTGGTTCGTATAATTCAGCAGAAACGAGGGCAGTTCGTCGGGCCCGGACGTCGTCTCGAGCAGATCGCCTTCGGTTGTCATGCCGTGGTCATGCCCGCTGCCGGCCGATCCGCCGGCTGAATCCTTGCCGCCTCCGCATCCGGCCACGATCAGAAAGGCCGCCAAGAACAGGATGACGCCGCCGAGAAGCCAGTCGCGTCTCGTCAACCTCATGACGCTTCTCCTTTCGGGTTCTGCAAGAACGCCTTGTAGTCGTCGGCCGAATGTCCGGCAGCGCCGATGCCGCCTTCAATTCGGGCAACTTCCTTGCCATCTTCGAAGTAGGCCAGCGTCGGGGTGTACTCGATGTTGTATTTCCGATAGTATTCCTGAAATTCGGCGAGGTTGAACTGCGGCAGGTCGATGTTCAGATCCTTCGCGATCGGCATCAGGATCGGCGTCGTCTCGCGGCAGTAGCCGCAAGTCGAAGCGAAGAAATAGACGAACGTCGGCTCGCCGCTGGCGATCCGTTCCTCGAGCTTGCCGGGCAGGATGATGTTCTGGTAGTTCGGATCCTTGAGCAGTTCCCGCGTCGCCGGGTTGAGATCCGACACCGGCTTGTCGTACAGATCGCTGCGATTCATGTACTTCAGGGCAAACAGGGCACCGAACAGGACGATGACGACGGCCGCGTAAATGAAAGGCATCTTGCTTCTTTTCTTCCGCATGGGTTGACGCTGAACCTCCAATAATCCGATAATGGGTGGCATGATGGCTGATCTTATTATACATAATATCATCTATACTAACAAAATTGATGTTACAATATTGAGGAAAGTGAGGGGCAAGGATGTCCATCCGGCTGCCGGAGCCGTTCGTCGCCCGCATGCGAGTGCTGCTCGGCGATGAATTTGACGATTGGCTGGCGTCGTACGGGGCGCCGCGCCGGTACGGCCTGCGCGTCAACACACTGAAGACGGACGGCGAATCGTACCGGATGCGATCGCCGCTTTCCGCCGGCCTGAAGCCGGTGCCGTGGGCGGAGGCCGGCTATTACTATTCGGAAGAAGATCGGCCCGGCAAGCATCCGCACTATCATGCCGGGCTTTATTATATCCAGGAGCCGAGCGCGATGGCGCCCGCCGAGCTGCTCGACGTGCGGCCGGGTCACCGGGTGCTCGACCTGTGCGCGGCGCCGGGCGGCAAGTCGACCCAGATCGCCGCGAAGCTCAAGGGGCAAGGGCTGCTCGTCGCGAACGACAACGCCCGCGAGCGGACGAAGGCGCTCGCCCGCAACCTGGAACTGGCCGGCGTCCGGAACGCCGTCGTCCTGAACGAGGAGCCGGAGCGGCTCGTGCCGGTCTTCCGCGCGTTCTTCGACCGCATTCTGGTCGACGCGCCCTGCTCGGGCGAAGGGATGTTCCGCAAGGACGAGTCGATGATCGCCGACTGGCTGCGGCATCCCGCGGCGCATTGGACGTCGATGCAGCGGGAGATTCTGCGCCATGCGGCCGAAATGCTTGCGCCGGGCGGCGTGCTCGTCTACTCGACCTGCACGTTCTCGCCGGAGGAGAACGAGGAGCGGATCGCCGAACTGCTCGCGGAGCGGCCGGATTTCGAGGTCGTGCCGGTACCGCCCGCGCACGGCTGGGCGCCGGGCAGGCCGGACTGGGTAAGCCTCGAAGGGATCGATCGCCGCCATGTCGATGCGGTCGCCGGTACGGTGCGTCTCTGGCCGCACCGTATCGAAGGCGAGGGCCACTACGCGGCCGTGCTGCGCCGCAAGGTCGAAGCCGGCCGGGAGAGCGTCGCGGTGAATCCGCGTCCGGGCGGCCCGGACGACGAGTCTGCAGGTACGCCCGGCAGGCCGCGCTTGAAGACGCGGCAATATGCCGGCAGACGCGGAAATGGCGGCAAGCCGGGACAGCGCGGGAAGGCGCGCGGATACATTGCAAATGTCAGCGATGCGGATCCCGTGGACGCATGGCGGTCATTTCAGGAGGAACTGCTGCCCGGACTCGGCGGACTGCCCGGCCGGCTGGACGCGGTCGGGGAGAAGCTGTACGCGCAGCCGGCGGGCGTTCCGGATCTGTCGGGCTTAAGCGTCGTGCGCCACGGCTGGCTCCTGGGGGAAGCGCGGCGCGGACGTTTCGCGCCGTCCCAGGCGCTGGCGATGGGGTTGGCGGCGGAAGAGGCCGCGCGGCGCGTCGAATACGGCGCTGACGAGCCGGAAGCGCTGAAATATTTGAAGGGCGAGACGCTGCCGCTCGAGCCGGAGCGGCTGACGCTCCGGCCCGGCGAAGACGGCCGATTGCCGGATGCGGCCGGTTACGCGCTCGTCTGCATCGACGGCTATCCCGTCGGCTGGGGCAAGCTCAGGGACGGCCTGCTCATCAACGAGCGGGCGCCCGGATGGAGGTGGATGTAATGGCGCGCGGGATGCGGCTGGACAAGCTGCTCGCCCATGCGGGCTGCGGCACGCGGAGCGAGATCAAGCGCGCGGTCAGGCTCGGCCGGGTCGAAGTGAACGGCGCGCCGGCCCGGGACCCGGGCATGACCGTCGATCCCGAAGGCGACGCGGTCAGCCTGGACGGCAAGCCGGTCCGGTACCGGGAATATGTCTATTTCATGCTGAACAAGCCGCCGGGCGTCATCTCGGCGACCGAGGACGCGCGGGAGAAGACCGTCATCGACCTGCTGCAGGCGGAAGACCGGGTGCGGAACCCGTTTCCCGTCGGCCGGCTGGACAAGGATACGGAAGGTCTGCTGCTGCTCACGAACGACGGACGACTGGCGCATGAGCTGCTTTCGCCCCGGAAGCATGTGGACAAAGTGTACGAAGCGGTCGTGGCGGGCGCGGTCGGCGAAGCCGATGTCCGGGCGTTCGAAGCGGGCGTGACGCTGGACGACGGATACCGGACGATGCCGGCGTTGCTCGCCGTCACGGAAGTGCGGGAGTCGGAGGACGGCCCGCTGTCGCAGGTCTCGGTCACGATCCGGGAAGGAAAGTTTCATCAGGTGAAACGGATGTTCGAAGCGGTCGGCAAGCGGGTCGTCCGGCTGCGGCGGATCGCGATGGGGCCGCTCCGGCTCGATCCTTCGCTGCCGCCCGGAATGTATCGCGAACTGACGGAGGAAGAGATGGAGGCGCTCGCCGCGATTGCGGCGGGCGCGTGGTCCGAACGTTGACGCCGGACGGATGGGAGAGGAGAGAATGCAACATGAACCGAAAATTCGACCTGATCGCGATCGATGTGGACGGAACGCTGCTGAATGACCGGCACCAGCTGACGCCGACGGTGATTGAAGCGGTCCGGGAAGCGGCGGAGAGCGGCGCCGAGATCGTGCTCGCGACCGGCCGCGGACCGATCAACTCGATTCCGCTGCTGGAGGAAATCGGCCTTGCGGGCACGCTCATCACGCACAACGGCGCGGCGACGGTGGAATCGGAAGGACGCAGGGTGCTGCACAGCTTCAGCATTCCGCACGAGGCGATGGTCCCCTATATGGAATATTGCCGCGAAAACGGCGTCCATTTCGACATCAACACCGCTTTCGACATGTACAACGAATCGTCGACACCCGAGGCGGATGCCATGTACGTCCATTACCGCGTCGTGCCGATCCGCCGCCGGCCGGACGATCCGCTTCCGCCGGACCTCGTGAAGTTCACGGCGTTCGGCTCGAAGGAACAGATGGACCGCGTGCAGCGCGAGTGGGAAGCGTGGGACAGTCCGCTGCGCCGCATCCGGAGCGGGGACTGGTTCATCGACGTCCAGCATGCCGACGTGAGCAAGGGGAAGGCGCTTGAGCGGCTGGCGTCGCTCAGGGGCATCGACCGGAGCCGCATCATGGCGATCGGAAACTATTACAACGACATCGACATGCTCCGATTCGCCGGCCTCGGGATTGCAATGGGCAATTCGCCGGACGAGGTGAAGCGGGCCGCGGACGCCGTGACGCTCTCGAACGAGGAGGACGGCGTCGCGCATGCGATCCGCCGCTACGCGCTAGGGGCAAGCTCATGAGGCGCCTGAAAATGGGAAATCCGCCGGAAGGCCGGCGGATTTCGTCGCTTTCGGTTCGCGAAGGAATCAGTACAGAATGCCGCGGGATACGATGACCAGCAGGATGAAGAGAACCAGGATCACACCCGTGGACGTGAATGCTCCACCTACACCGGACATGTAACACCCTCCCTGAACGCATATTCCGGTTGCGGGCGTCGTTCTTTCCCCCGCGTCATCCGGTCTAAAGTATAATATGGCGAGGGATGGGGTTCGTTTGGACGAATGCCCCGCGGCATTCAATTTTGGGCATGCGCGGACAAGGGCGGATCAAGGGCGGCGAAGGCCCTTGGGCAGCCGGTTGTTGATGCGGCCGCCGCTCGCCTTGCCCCAGCCGAGCGGCAGGCCGTCGACGGCGACGAGCCCCCAGCCGGCGAGATTCGCGTCCGCCGGCAGCGCTTCGCCGCGCAGCCAGGCGGCGGTCTCCGGCGCGTCCGCCGCGAAGGGCAGGCACCAGCGCGCCGCCGAAGGACGGAGGTGAAGCGCCAGCGCATGGGCCGGTTCGAACCGGTCCTTCGGCAGGTCGCCGAGATGCAAGCCCGGCCGGAGCACGCGCAGCCCGTCCAGCAGATGCGGAGCGAAGCGGCCGCCGCCGTCCGGCAGCCAGTACAGCTGCTGGCCGAACGCGAGCGGGCCGCCGCCCGGCAGATCCTCGTCCGGGGAGAAGCCGGGGAGCGCCTCCGCGGCGAAGGCGCGGAACCGGGCGAAGCCGCCGCCATCGCGCCTGCCGGCGTCGCGTCCGCCTTTGCGCCCGCGGCCGGCGTGCGCCCCGGCGGCCGCCCGTCCGCCCTCGTCCGCGTCTTCCCTGCGGACGAGCAGCGCCGCATAGTGGCCTTCGCCGCGCTCCCGATGCGGGAACAGGCGCAGCGACCGCCTCAGCTCGAAGTCGGGCCGCCGCTCGAGGAACCGTTCAATCGTCTCCTCGTTCTCTTCGCGGTTGAACGTGCAGGTTGAGTATACGAGCCGGCCGCCCGGTCGAACCATTTTCGCCGCTTCGCCCAGAATGCCGGCCTGGCGGACGGCGCAGGCGGTGACGGCCGCTTCCGACCATTCGCGGACGGCGTCCGGGTCCTTGCGGAACATGCCTTCGCCCGAGCACGGGGCGTCGAGCATGACCGCGTCGAAGTAAGCGGGGAACCGCTTCGCCAGCCGGTCGGGCGGCTCGTTTGTGACGACCGCGTTCGCGATGCCCATCCGCTCGATGTTCTCGCTGAGCACCCGCGCGCGGGCGGGGTGAATCTCGTTCGCGACGAGCAGGCCTTGCCCGGCCAGCCGATCGGCGATCTGCGTCGCCTTGCCGCCGGGGGCGGCCGCCAGGTCGAGCACGAGCTCGCCCGGCTGCGGGGCCAGCAGCTCCGCCGCCGACATGGCGGAAGGCTCCTGGATGTAGTACAATCCCGCCGCATGATAAGGATGGCGGCCGGGGCGGCTTTCCGGAGCGTAGTAGAAGCCGCCGGGGCACCAGGGCACAGGCTCGAGGCCGAACATCCGATGCAGCTTGTCCGGCTCCAGCCTCAGATCGGCCAGCTTGCGGCCGTTCAGCCGCAGGCCGTACGCCCGGGGTTCGCCGTAGGCGCGCAGAAACGCCCCGGCTTCTTCGCCGAGCAGCGCTTCCATCCGGCGGACGAACGCTGCGGGCAGCGGCGGCCTGTCCGCCGCGCCCGGCGCTTCCTCGTCCGCATCGTGCCTGTCGGAGACGGCGGGCAGCTTCGTCACGGGGGCCGGCATGACGTTTTCGTTCGTTTTTTTGTCCCGATTGCTCAATGTCCTCAGTCCATTCCGTTGCTTGCAGTCGATCGAACGCATTATACCACAGCGGCCTGCGGATTCGCACGAACGCCGGGCGAACCGCGGGTCTGTCCTTCACGAACAGATCGTTATATGATCGAAATATCTGGACAAGTCCCACCCGGAAAGGAGCCAACTTCCGTTGACCAAAGTCGGACTCGTCATGCGCAAGATTCAGTTCACCGAAGCCCAGGGCCCGCGCATTTACGCGGAGCGCCTCAAGGCGATCGCCGCGGACGAAGGGATCGAGATCGTGTTCGTGCAGCCGGAGCGCCATGTGAGCGGATATGACCAGGCGCCGGGATTCGAATACGAGAAAGGCGATCTCGTCAACTACGACATCGTGCTCGACCAGCTGTACAGGGAAAACATCGACCACGTCATCTGCACGGTGTCCGGGTTTACGTTCCTGAAGCTGTTCATCGACAAATGCGTGCTGTTCCCGCATTCGTACCCGCATCCCGCGCTCACCGGCGCCGACATGATGCGGCCGTTCTACTCGATCGTCGACAAGGCGATCGTCCACACGGAGTATCTCAAGCGGCGGTTCGCCGAAGATTTCGGCGTCACCGACGTGGACGTCATTCCGATCGGATTCGAGGAGGAGCTGGCGCGGCGGCATTACGACCCGTCAGCCGTCGTGAAGAATCGCGTGCTCTGGATCGGGCGGGACGAGCCGAACCGGCGGCCGGAGATTCCGATCGCATACGCCAAAGCCCATCCGGACGCGGAAGTCGTCATGGTGTTCGGCGGCCTCCGGTACAAGGAGAGCATGAAGAAATACGACATTCCGCCGAACGTGAAGCTGATGTTCGCGCTCGGCCGGGACGACATCTTCAGATTGATGAACTCGGCGAAAGTTTACTGGAGCACTTCGGTGTTCGACACGTTCGCGATGCCGCTGGCGGAGGCGATGGCGATGGGCAAGCTGATCGTAAAGCCCGACCATCCGTGCTACGGGCATATTTCCGGCCGCCACGCGTTCGCCGGCAATCCGGACAACTGGTTCGAACTGGTCAACATGGCGCTCGCCGCGCCGGCGGCCGTGTCGGAAGACAACCGCGAGCGGGCGTTCGAACGTTTCTCGGAACGGGTGATGCGGGAAGGGTATCGGAAATTTTTCGCGAAGTGGATCGGTTAGGAACGGAAAAGGGCGAACGCCTTGGCGGCGTCCGCCCGGGATGGAGGGAATGACGGAAGTCCGTCAATACAGTGAAATCGTGCGCGTGTCGTGCTCGCTCATCGCATGCAGCGTCGCTTCGCTGCCGACGATCTCGATGCTGATGAGCGACTGGATGCAGCGGCGCAGCGCCGCCTTGCCGGTCTGAAGCTTCCGGTTCAGCACTTCGCCCAGCATTTCGAGCGCCTTCTTGGGATTCGTGTCTTGCATATATACGGGAATCGGCCGATCATGCAAGGAAATGAACGTTCTCATCGCAAATCTCTCCCTGCGAAAACTATGGTGCCATTATAACGAATTTAGATTAAAACTGTGTTAAAAATGATTCAAAACATTGTGATAAATGTTGTCCCGGGCGAAAAAGTTAACAAAATATTCACAAAACCTGCAAGGAGGGCAAGTACATGAAATTCAACATCCTTGGAGCGGAAATGCGGCGGACGGATGACGGCTATGTCGGCTCGGTGCGGTTTGAAGTGGAAGGGCACGGGCATCCGTATGAAGCGGCGCTTCACAGCAAGGACGGCACAGACTGGGCATACGGGCTGTTTTTCATGAACGAGTCCGGAAGCGAGCGCGACATCGATCAGGTGGAAGCGTATCTCGAGGAAAACGACGAAGCCTTCGATCTGCTCGTCGATGCGGCCTGGCGGACGCTGAAGGCTTGAAGCGAGGCGTTCATACCGCAACGAACGGCCGGATGGCGGCGAGCACGGCGAGGTGCGCCGGATAGAACGACAGCCACAGCCAGCGGGGTATGCGGATGCGGCCGGCCGCATCGAGCGCCTTCGGGGCATGGGCGATGAGCAGCGTGGCCAGCAGGCTGTACATCTGGTACGGCGGGGACCCCGGCAGCAGATACAGCGCGTTTAGGAAAAAATGAAGCGCCGTTGCGACCTGTCCCACGGTGAAGCGGTAGATCAGGACAAGCAGCAGCAGGTAGGCGCCGTAATCGAAGGGAAGCAGCTCCAGCAGCAGACATCCGCTTGCGGCGATGCTTGCAGTGGTTATGGGGCGCCATGCCGTTCCAAGGGAGTCTCCATGAGCAATGACCCCGGCTCGCAGACCGCGGGCGGATGTTGACGATATGGAAAGGTCGATCAGGCGCAGGACGGCGAGCGAGACGAGCAGCGTGAAGACGACGTTGAACTCGAACGATTCGTCCGGCCCCATCAGCGCGTATTGGTACGGAAGCTGCGAGAGGACGGCGATGGCGGCAAGCCGCAGCGCATAGCGGCGAAAGCTGCGCGTTCTGCCGTATCCGAGCACGAGCGCATAAGCATAGAGCGGCATCGCCAGCCGGCCGATATGGCGGAGCCACGGCGTTTCGGGAAACAGCACGATGCCGAGGTGGTCGATCAGCATCGTCAACATGGCGAGAAATTGCATCGTCTTCGCTCCCGTAGAGGGGACTTTCGGAATCAGCATGCGGACGGCATGCTGATTTTATTGCTTTTGGCCTGCCGCGGCGGCGGACGGGCGGTGAATGGTCACCTTGTTCTTGCCCGTCGTCTTCGACACATACATCGCTTCGTCCGCGCGGCGCATCGCGTCCTCCACCGACAGGCCCGCGCTTGCCGGACATACGCCGACGCTGACGGTGACGGGCGTCTCCCGCTCGACGCGCTGCCGGAACGTCTCGGCGATCGCGGCCGGATCGGCTCCGGGACGGGCGATGGAAGCGACCAGCTCCTCGCCGCCGTACCTTCCGGCCGTGCCGACGCCCGACACTTCCTCGGACAGGATCGCCGCCACCTTCTTCAGCGCTTCGTCCGCGGCGTGATGTCCCTGCGTATCGTTCAATTTCTTGAAGTTGTCGATGTCGCAGAACAGGATGGAGACCGGCAGGCCGTGTCCGGCGTAGCGGTTCGTCTTCTTCAGGAAATGCCGGCGATTGTACAGTCCCGTCAGGCCGTCCTTGATCGACGATATGTAAACGGACTGCATCCGTTCCAGCGTGCGCCGGAACAGGATGAAGAACAGGAGATGGTAGTAAAACGTGATGAGCAGCAGCCCGGCTGCCGGGATCCATGCCGGAAGCGCCGACGCCGAACCGGTCTCCGCGATGGCGATCAGCCGGCTCAGAAAATAAAACGCTTGCGCGGCCGCAACTTTCGCCTTCTGGCCGATGCGGGGCAGGATATAGGCCGGCATCAGGCCGGAGATGACCAGAAAGATGAGATCCACCGGCCGGAAGACGCCCGCTCCGTCTGCCGCGTCCGGGGCTTGTCCGCCTCCGCTGAACCATCCCGCGTCCAGGCCGAATTGCGCCGCGGCCGCGCCGGAGGCCAGCGCAACCAGCACCGCAAGCATCCATTTGTCGCTGCGGCGGAACGTGACATAGAGCGCCAGCACGGCGAAATTGACGAGAATGAACGACAGGAGACCGGCGCCGGCCGGAATGGCGTCCCGCGCCGCGCCGACCGGTTCGATCCAGGACGCCGGCGCAAGCATCAGCGCAACGATCAGCAGACGGTAGGAGGCGTGCCGGCGGTTCATTCTCCATTGGAGGACGGACATCACGATCAAAAGCCCGGCGACGGTCAACGCCGAGGCGGAGCAGGTGATCCGTCCGGCAGGCGAAAGTATCCATTCAAATGCAGCGGTCATGGTATCCCTTCCGAGCAGGCGTAATGGCTTCCTTTACAGAAACATATGTTCTATTATATCATGGTTTTGGCAGTTGCGTAACCGACTGTCGGAGGAGGAAGTCAGGATGAAGGTATTGCAGGCGTTGTTCTTTCCCCCGGAGCAGCCGGGCGGCGTTTCCTCCATGGTGCCGTACATCCAGGAAAGGTTCCTCAAGATGGGGTGGGACATGGAACTGTTCTCCATCCCGAAGCGGGTGCGCGGCAAAGGCAGTGAAGATCTCGAATTCGCGACGTTCGATGCCGGCGAATACCGGGGCAATCCCGTTGTCGACAAATATTTGCAGACATGCCGCGACTACTTGTGGTGGACGCGGCTGCGCATCAACAAAACCTATGATCTGATCCATGCCCATCATCCGATCCCCGCACTTGTCATGAAGAAGCTGTTCCCCGACACGCCCGTCGCCATGACGATCCATTCCAGCTACGAGCGCGAGCTCGTCCTGAACGGCAGAATCAAGCCGGACGGTCCCGAGCACCGGTTCCTGACTTCCCTGTACGGGGAACTGGAAACGAAGGTCGACCGGCTGCTGACCGTATCGTACTCATTCCGGGATTATCTGGCGCCGCACGTCAAGAATCCGGGCGGCATCACGGTCATCCCCAACGGATTCGACGAGAAAAGGTTCCGGCCCGTCTCCCATGACAACGAAATTCCGCAGCTCATCACCGTATGCCGGCTCGTGCCGGCGAAAGGGCTGGACATTCTGCTCAAGGCGTGCGCGCTGCTGAAACAGCGGGGGCATGCGTTCGTCCTTCACATCATCGGCGACGGTCCGATTCGCAAGGAACTGGAAGCGATGGCCGCCGAGCTGGATCTGTACGACGAAACGATTTTTTACGGATACATGCTGCACCCGGAAGAGTTCATGCCGTTCTTCGATATTTTCGTCCTGCCGTCGCGGGCGGAGGCGTTCGGTTCCGTGTTCGCCGAGGCGGCGCTCTGCTGGCTGGCGCTTGTCGGCACGAACGTCGGCGGCATCGCGGAGCAGATCCAGGACGGCGTGAACGGCCTGCTCGTGCCGCCGGATGATCCGGAGGCGCTCGCTGGCGCGCTCGAGAAGGTCGTCTCGGATCCGGGCTACCGCTACAATCTGGCGCGCGCGGCGTGGGAGAAGGCGAAGCGGGACTACTCGCTGCAGCGGGTGATCGCGCAGCTGAAGGAGGTTTACCTTGGCTTGACGCAGACGGCCGTGCAGGAAGGGGAGACGACGTGAATCCGTTCCGGTTCATCCATGCGGCGGATCTGCATCTGGGCAGCCCGTTCAAGGGGCTGGCGGGCGCGCCGGAAGCCGTCCGCCGCTGCTTTGCGGAAGCGGAATTCGGCGCCCTGCGCCGGCTGACGGACATGGCGCTGAGGGAAGAGGCCGATTTCGTCGTCATCGCCGGCGACCTGTTCGATTCGGCGGACCGTTCCCTGCGCGCCCAGGCGGCGCTTCACCGGTCGTGGAGCCGGCTTGCGGCCGCCGGCGCCCAAGTGTTCGCTATCCACGGCAATCACGATCCGCTGGGCTCGGGAAGCGCACGGTTCGCGCTGCCGGAAGGCGTGCATATCTTCAGCGCAAGCGGGAGCGCGGAGCACCGGCCGGCTTACCGGCGAGACGGCAAGCCGGCCGCTTTCGTTTACGGCATTTCGTACGACCGCCGGGCGGTTACGGACAATCTCGTCCCGGGTTACCGGCCGGCACCGGGCGCCGATTTTCACATCGCGCTGCTGCACGCGAACGTCGACGGCGATCCGGATCACGACGCCTATGCGCCGTGCAGGCTGAATGATTTGTTGGGCGCGGGGTTCCAGTACTGGGCGCTCGGCCATATTCACGGGCGGCGGGTGCTGCACGAATATCCCCATGTCGTCTATCCGGGCAACCTCCAGGGCCGTCATGCCGGCGAGACCGGTGCGAAGGGATGTTATCTCGTCGACGTCGACGCGTCCGGCGGCGTCAGGCTGACGTTCATGCCGCTGGATGAAGTCCGGTGGCTCTTGTGCCGCGTCTCCATCGAGGGAATTGCGGACGAGGAACAGCTGCTGGAGCGGATGGAGGAAAGTGCGGTTGGCGCGGTGTCGTCGGCGGAGGGGCGTCCGGTCATGCTCGAAATGGTGGTCGAGGGGCGCGGCCCGCTGCACCGCCGGCTGGAAACCCGCGGCACGGACGAGCTGCTTGCGGCCTTGCGCGAGCGGCTCGGCGAGCCGGCGGCCGATGACGGGGCCGGCTGGATCTGGGTGCACCGGCTGACGGTCCGAACGGCGCCCGATCTCGATTTCGACCGGCTCGCCGGGGAAGACAGCTTCGCGGGCGAAGCGGTGCGGCTGGCGCGCAGACTGGCGGCCGACCCCGAAGGCCGGGAAGCGCTGCTCAAGGAAGCGCTCGAGCCGATGACGCGGAACGCGCGGCTGCGGCGGCTGCTTGACAGCCGCGGCCTGACGTCTGCGGACGGCTTGCTCGAGCGAGCCGCCGCTCGTCTCGCGGGCATGCTGGAGCGGGAGGAGGCTTGATCGGCGGGTGCCCGGCAGCTTCGGCCTGCTGTCCGCGGACGGCTTGCTCGAGCGGGCGACGCCTGTCCCGCGGGCATGCTGGAGCTGGAGGTGGGCTGGGCGGCTTTTGGCATGGAGTCTCGGTTTTAGGTGCCGATCCAATGTTAGCTCGTAGGATGCGCTCCATGAAATCAAGGGCAAAAATGCACCACATGGGCGGAAAATTTGCCGGAATGGCTTGATGTGGTGCAGATTTGGGTTTGGTTCTTTTTATGCCATCGGAAGCTGCGGCACAGGAGGCCGGGGGGATTTTGTGTTGTGGCTGGGGATGTCGGCAATGCCGTTTGCGGCAGCTTGCGATGAGATGCGGAAGCAACGGATATATAGCATTGGGATGCTTGCCGGCTTGTGATGCGGCGGCAGTTGATGATTGACCGGCATGTAGTCAACCGTGCGGCGGCTGTGTTGGTGAGGCAGCACAAGCGTGTCGGATAGCGGCAACCGATTTGGAGGCAGATGCGGAGGGAGACGGCGTGAAGATTCGGTCGGCGACAATCGACGGGTTCGGCAAGCTCAGCGGCATCACACTCGACCTTGACGCCGATGCAGTCATCCTCGAGGGGCCGAACGAAGCGGGCAAGAGCACGGTGCTCGGATTCGTGCGAACGATGCTGTACGGTTTCGCCACCCGCGCGAATATGCCGGAGCGGCAGGAGCCGGTGTACGGCGGGCGGCACGGCGGCCGGCTGGCGCTCGTCTCCGAGCGCCACGGAGATTTGGTGCTGGAGCGGTATGCCGCAAGCGCGGGCGGCAAGCCGGTGCTGCGCGGCAGGCGGGGGGACGAGCCCGAAATTCTGGAGCAGCGGGAGCTCGAGCGGCTGCTGCTCGGCGGGCTGACCGGCAAAGTGTACCGCCAATTGTTCGCCGTCGGCCTGTCGGAGCTGCGCGACCTCGGCGCCGTGCAGGGCGAGGAACTGGGCCGATTCCTCTATCACGCGGGGATGGCGGACGGCAGACGGCTGGCCGAAGCCGAGCGTGCGATTCGCGAAGCGATGGACAAGCTGTACAAGCCGCGCGGCACGACACAGCCGATGAACCGGCGGATCGCCGAGCTTGAACGGATCGAGCGCGATCTGCGCGCGCTGCCGGACCCGGTCGCCCGGTACAACGAAGCATCGGAAGCGCTGGAACGGACGGAGGCGGAGCTTCGCGCGCTGGATGCGCGGCTGCCGGAACTGGCCGCCCTCAGGGGCGAGGCGGCGCGCGCCTTGAACATGCGGGCGAAATGGCTGCGCCTCCGCGAGCTGGACGCAAGGCGCGCCGCGCTGCCCGATCCCGGGCGGCTGACTGCCGACGCCGAGACGAAGTGGCGAATGTGGGCCGCCGAACGAGACCGGCTGGAACGCGAACGGCTGCGTCTGGAAGCGGCGCTGCGCGAAGCCCGGGCTGAACGGGAACGGTTGGTCATTCGAGGGGATTTGCTCGGGCTCGAACCCGAGATCGAGCGGCTGCTCCAGTCCGCCGAAGCGATGCGCGCGCTGGAACAATCGTGCGCCGATTGGCGTGCGGAACGTCGTCTCGAAGAGGAGCGGATGAACGCGCTGCTCGCTTCCGCCGGAACGGGGTGGACGGCGGAGCGGCTGCGCGGCTTCGCGGCCGGCGTGGCGGAACGCGATCGGATTCGCGCGTTCCGCGCCGAGCTGGGCGAGGCGGAGCGCGAAGCAGCGCGCTGCGCGGAGGCCGAACGTCAGATCGGCGAACAGGAACGCGAAGCCGCGGCGGAAGTTGCGGCCGCCGAAGCGGCTGCGGGGGCGGAGAGCGTCCGGGATGAGGCGGACGATCCGTTCGTCCCGAAGACAGCCGATGCGCTGCTTCGTGCGTGGGAACATTTCGAGGACGCCTGCCGCGCCTGGGAGATGGAGGCCCTGCGCGTCATGGGCGAGCAGCGCGCCCGCTCGACTCGCACGGCAAGCCGGCAGGGTGATGCCGGCGGAAGCGGCGCCGCCGCCGCGCTCGCGGCGGCGCTCGGCGCGGCGGGATTTGCCGCCGCGTATGCCGGCGCGCACGCCGCCGGCCTGGATGGCGCCGCCGCCTGGGCGGCGGGCGCTGTCGGCGCGGGGCTGGCCGCGCTTGCCGCGCCGCCGCTGGTTCGGCGGGGCATCGGGCGCGGGCGCGCGGGCGGGCCGCAAGCGGGAGAGGCGCTTGCGGCAGCGCGGCAGGCAGCCGCATACGGGCAGCGCGCGGCGGATGCGCTCGGGGCGCTGCTCAAGCGGCCGCGGGAGGCGGCCGAGCCGTTCGCGCCCCCCGCGCATGGCGCGCTGCCGGGCGAGGCGCAGCTCGCCGCTGCGGCTGCGGTGCGCAGCCGGCTGCAGCGCGCCGTGCAGGCGCGCCTCGATGCGCTGCGCGAGCGCGGCCTCGCGGCCGAGCGCGCGCTCGAGCACGCACGGCGGCTCGAGCGGATTCGCGCGCTGCGCGCGGAGCGCCGGGCGGCTGCAGCGGCCGCAGCCGCCCGGCTGGATGCGCTGCGCACGAGCTGGCGAAGCTGGCTCGAGAGCTGCGGACTGCCCGGCGGTCTGTCTCCCGAGGCGGCGCTGGAGACGCTCGACCGGCTGGAGATGGCCTCCGGCCATCTTGCAGTTATGGACCGCCTCGATGCGAAGCTGTCCGAGGCGGCCGGGCGGCTGCGTGCGCACCGCGCGGCGGTGCGGGAGCTGTGCGTCGCCGATGATGCGGCAGCGCGGCTCGCGGACGACGACCCTGCCGCCGCGCTGGAGTTGCTCCGCGCCGCCATCCGGCGCGAAGCGGAAGCTGCCGCTGCGGCGGCCGCGCTGGAGGCGCGGGTGAAAGAGCTCGACTTGCAGCTCCGGGAGACGAACGCGCTGCTGGCCGGCCATGCGGATACGGCCCGCGCCTGGTTCGAAGCGGCAGGCGCGGCGGACGAGCAGGCCTACGAGCGATTGCTGGCGGACGCGCGCGAAGCCAGGCAGCTGGATGAGGAACGAATCCGGATCGAGGTGGAGCTGGCATCCGGTCTGTCTGAAGAAGATCGGGAGCGGATGGAATCGCTGCTTGAACGGCATGACGAGGACGCGCTGCGCGGCCTTGCCGAGCGGACGGCGGAAGCGTGCCGCACGGCGGAGGAAGAGCGGGCGCGTCTGCTTGAGCTGCGCGGCCGGCTGAGCGAGACGCTCGAGCGGCTCCTTGCGGAAGACGTGCGGCGGCCGCTGCTGAACGAGCGTGAAGCGGTCATGGCGCAGCTGGCGGATGAAGCGGAGCGCTTCGCGGAACTCGCGGTCATGCAGGCGCTCATCCGCCGGACGCGCGAGACGTTCGAACGGGAGCGCCAGCCCGCCGTGCTGCGCCGCGCATCGGCATACGCGGAGGCGCTGACGAACGGGCGGTACGTGCGCATTGCCGCGCCGTTCGGCCGTTCGTCGATCGAGCTGGAATCGGCGGAAGACGGCCGCATCATCGACGCCGCGTTTCTCAGCCGCGGCACCGCGGAGCAGATCTATCTGGCGATCCGGCTCGCACTGGCCGACGAAGTCGAGACGGAAGAACCGCTGCCGATGCTGCTGGACGATCTGTTCGTCAATTTCGATGACGCGCGGCTGGACGCGGCCGCCGGGCTGCTCACGCGCATCGTCCGCGAGCGGCGGCGTCAGCTCATTTTTCTGACCTGCCACGCCCACACGGCGGAGCGGCTGGCGGGCAGGATGCCCTTCGCGAAACGCCTGCGTCTCGGATAGTCTTGCAACTTGCGAAGGCTGGCTGCACCAAAGCAAAAGCTCGACAACTCCAGCGAGCCCTGTACCTTGCAGCCAAGGAAAAGCCAACGAGGCGGTTCCATGCGCTGTATGACAACCGCTTCATCAAGGAGACATGCGGGCAGTTGAAGAATGGCACGTATCAGCCGTAGCCGGTTAAGCGTGTGGAGATTCCGAAGGGGGATGGAAGAACAAGACCCCTGGGCATCCCGACGGTGCGGGATCGGCTGGTTCAGATGGCGGCAAAGATCGTACTGGAAAGCATCTTCGAAGCGGACTTTCAGGATGTCTCCTACGGATTCCGCCCCAAACGGAGCGCCCATGACGCATTGAGGAAGATCATGGACACCGTGAACAATGGTCAGGTGTACTGGGTGGTGGACGTCGACATCATGGGGTACTTCGACAACATCTCGCATGAGAAGCTGATGAAACTTGTGGAGATGCGGGTGTCAGACCGAAAGATGCTCAAACTGATTCGCGGGTGGCTGAAAGCGGGGGTCATGAAAGATGATCAGTTTCATGAATCCGAGATCGGGAGCCCGCAGGGCGGTGTCATTTCGCCGCTGTTGGCCAATATCTACCTGAACTGCCTCGATACCATCCGGGCAAGGCGATTCGCCCATTTGGGAACATTGGTGCGATATGCGGATGATCTGGTTAGGGGCGGCCAACCGATTTCTGGCGAAGATCGACTGGTACCTCATCAAGAGGCTCATGATCTTCTGCCGGAAGAAGTACAAGAAGTGGTCGCTGAGACGATCCCGCTTCTACGAGATCCTGAGGGAAGCCAGACTGCGGTCCGCTACCACGTGGCGAAGTACGTATTGCGCAAGGTGAAGAACGTCGGAAAGCCGTATGAGGGAAAACCGCTTGTACGGTTTGATGAGGAGGGGCTGGTCCCCCAGCCCTTTACTCTACATCGCAGGGCAAGCGCGGACAGATACAGGGCAGGGGCCTGTCAAACGGAAGAGATGGCGCTGTTATGGCGGGGACGGCACGGCGATTCGTGAAGACGGTATGGGGGATAGCAGGTGTGGACGGCATGGCGATATCGCGTGGACAATACGGCGGTATAGCGGCGTTGGACGGCGCGGCTGATATCGCGGGGGCGGCGGCAAATACGGCGGGACACGCGTGAACCGCTTCCCGCCCGCCGCAGACTGCCATGCCCCCGGCCTGCGAGCCGATCATGCCCCCGACAGGCCCGGCCTGCGGATGATCTGGTACAGCCATCCGAGGCTGAGGGCGCCGAACAGCGGATACAGCGTCGAGAGCAGCGGACCGAAGCCGATCTGGCTGCCCGCCCAGCAGACGGTGAGCAGACCGGCGGTGATCGCCTGATCCGGCCAGCCGAGACGGGCGCTGAGCTGCAGCGTGAGGCCGTATATGTCGCACAGCAGCGTTGTAAAAATCTCGGCGAAAATCAGAAACGTGTAAATCCACTGCAGCAGAGAGCCGAGCTCGCGGGCGATGCCGCCCATCGGAATGTCGAACTGGGCGATGCCGGGCATCCGGGCGGCCAGCGCGATATGGGCGACGAGCAGCATCGCGCCGATGCCGATGCCGCCGAGCCACGCGCCGGCGATGATCGTCTTCCGGTCGCCGATGCGGCTGCCGATCGGCACGAGCACCGCCTGGGCCATCGACAGGTTGAACGCCGCATACAGCAGGGGGGACGCCCAGGCGGCAAGCTGCGGCGTGTCGTTGCGCATCGTCAGCCAGCGATCCGCGCCGGGTCCGTGCATGGTGTCCCACAGGATGAGCAGCGTGAAGACGAGCATCGCCGGCACAATGATCGAGTTGACGGCGAGCACTGCGCTCATGCCTCTCCGGAGCAGAAGGAAGACGAGGAAGATGGTGACGAGCAGTCCGGTCTGGTAGGAAATGCCGAGATGTTCCTTGAAAATCGCGCCCGCGCCGGCCAGCATGACCGCGTTGACGCCGAGCAGCACAACCAGCATGAACCGGCTGGCCCAGGTTCCCCAGCGCTCTCCGAACAGCGCCTGGTTGAGGCTTTCGTAGGAGTGGGCTTTGATGCAGGCGGATGCCAGCATCATGCGGGCGCCGATCCAGACGAACAGGACGGATGACAGCAGGATGCCCGCCGTGCCCCAGATGCCGTACCGGGTGAAAAATTGCAGCACTTCCTGTCCCGTGGCGAATCCGGCGCCGACGATGGTGCCGATGAAGGTGAAGGCGATTTGGATTGCTTGGACCGCTCTCATGGCGAAGCCCCCGTCCCGCAGGAATTGCGGCGGCCGAGAGGAAATGGCGCAGGAGTTCAGCCGGTGCGCAGGAGATCAGCCGCTGGAGGGCTTCCGGCGCATTTCCGCAACGGTGCCGCCTTCTCATGTGTATGCGCGGAAGCGGACAGGCATGACGAGCCTTCCGTCAAAAAAACAAAGCCCCCGGCAGAATCGATGCCGGGGCTTTCGTCTCAACGCTCCTTGAACAGCAGAACCGATGCAATCTTTTTCGTATTCGGGTCAAAATCGAATTTGAGCGAGACGCCGTCCCGTTCATAAAGCAGCACCGTGTCCGATGCATGGGACGGTTCGCCGAGGGCGTTCATCGTCTCATCGGCGGTGTCGCCGACGGCGAGTTCTCCGATGCCGGTCGCCACGTTCGCGCCGCTCACTTCGACGAACTGCACGCGGCCGTTCTCACCGACGCCGACCGAGAAACCGTCATATTCCAGAACCGTCATCGGCGGATCGGACAATTTGTATGTATCTGACGGATCGCCGAAGAGTTCCCGGACATCCGCTTCCCGCTCGCCGATGGCGATGCCGTGAAGCGCAGGCGGTTCCGCGTACCATCCATTCGCGTCCGGCTGGCGATGTTCGTTGTCCCGGCCGGCGGCGTTCGGCTCCACATTCGCGGCATCCGATGCGTCTGCCGCTGAAGCTGTACCGTCGACCGCTTCCGAATGCGGCGTCGTCTGACCGGCGGAAGCGGATGCGCCTTGATCCGAACCGCCCGCCGGATCTTCCGAGACGGCGCCGGGCGCCTGCTCCGGCGTCCGCTCCGTCCGGCCGGACGAACCGTGCCCGCCGCATCCGACGAGGGCGGACGTGGCGGCAATGCAAAGCGTCAGAAGCGCGGCCGATTTCGCGAGCGTACCGATGCGGCGGTTGCGCATGGTCCTCATCACCTTTCCCTATCCTATACATGTAGACGATTCAGAACCGGAAAAAGTTTCAACAAAACCGGCAATTCGGATCATCTTTTGTTGCGCCGCGGATGATCCGTATGATAATTTTAATGACATAGATCTAACGGCAGAAGGAATGGGATGCCATGGAACAGTTGAAACAGCGGATACTCGAGGAAGCTTCCATTCTGTCGACGGACGTGCTCAGACTGGATCGGCTGCTCAACCATCAGGTCGATCCGGAGCTGACGATGGAGATGGGGCGCGAATTCGCGCGCAAGTTTGATGGGGAAGGCATTACGAAGGTCATCACGATCGAAGCGTCGGGCATCCCGATCGCGTTCGCGACGGCGCTCACGCTGGGCGTGCCGCTCGTGTTCGCGCGGCGCAAGAAGACGCTGCTCGCGGAGCCGGACGCCTACAGCGAGCGGGTGCCTTCGTTCACAAAGGGTATTGTGACGGATTTGATGGTGTCGCGGCAGCTGCTCTCGCCGGACGACGTCCTGCTGTACATCGACGACATCATCGCCAACGGCGATGCGGCGAAAGGGCTGATCCGCATCATCGAGCGCTCGGGGGCGAAGCTTGCCGGCCTCGGCATCGCCGTCGAGAAGACGTTTCAACCCGGCGGCCGGCTGATCCGCGAGCAGGGAATCCGCGTGGAATCGCTCGTGCGCATCGCTTCGCTGGCGGACGGAAAAATCGCGTTCGAATGACGGCTTCTGGCAGCGATGCCTGCCACCTGTCTCTTTTCCTCCCGGTTGAATTATTTTATAATAGTCAAAAGTGAGCGAAGGGAGGCAGAAGGATATGGAGAAGCTTGAGCTGCCCGTTTCATTCTTCAAGTCGAAGTTGTCCGATGCCAAGACACATTTCGAACGCGCTCTGGATTGCAAGCATACGGAATTTGACGATTTGTATCCCTATATGATCGAACATCCGCAATTTTTCTGGTATAAGCGCTATGTCGCATGGTCGGAACTGCTCACCGTCGTGAAGTTGTGCGAGGAGCTCGGCATTCCGTGGCGGGAAGAATTCACGCAGCGGCAGGCCGGTTACATTGAAAACCGCGTCATGTCCTCCCGGGTGCTTGACGAATGGTACGAGCGGAATGAGTCGCCCGAGCATGTCGGGCACCAGCCGGAATAATCCATCTGTAATGATCCCGAAATGGACCGAAGCGGGGCCGTCCCTGCCGCGGTCCATTGTTGTACATGGAAGGAGGATGAAGAAGCCGTGATGACGGAAGCGCAGCTGGATGCTTACCGCGTCGCCGGAACGACGGTGCGGGTCGTGCGCGACGCGCTGGAAGCAAACGACGTCATCGGCATCGTCGTCGCCTGGGATGAGCGTGATGTGCTGATCCGCAGGCCGAACCGCAGAGTGGTGAAAGTGAGCCGCAGCTACCGGATCCAGCCGGCGGACGAGCCGCGCCTCGATCCGCTTGCGTAAGTTCCGGGGCAATTCCGGGCAACAAAAAACTCCAGGTTCACCTGGAGTTTGCTTGCCGGTTATGGTGCGGTCGAGAGGACTTGAACCTCCACGGTATTGCTACCACTAGAACCTGAATCTAGCGCGTCTGCCAATTCCGCCACGACCGCGTTTGCTGTTGTTCAGTTGACTGACGATGTTCATCTTAGCATGCGAGAGCGGCGCTAGTCAAGCCGCGTGTACAAAGTTCTAATTTTCAGTCAAAAAGTGGACCGCACGGATTACCCGGCGGTCCACAAATATTGCCGGATGCCGGCCGCGACCGCTTCGGCCAGCCGTTGCTGCCAGCGGGGATCGGTCAGCTTCGCGCGATCCGCCGGGCTGCTCAGGAACCCGAGCTCGACGATGACCGCCGGACGCTTCACCAGGTTGAGCAGATAGTACGGTTTGCCGACCCTGGGAAGCCTGCGGCTGCCGTATTCCCGGTTCAGCGCATCCTGCAGAAAGGCCGCAAGCAGCGCGCTTCTTCCTTCCTCCTGGTGCAGCACGAGCGGTCCGCTGGCCGATGGTCTTCGGGACCAGTTCACGTGCAGGCTGACAAGGAGCTGCACGGCGATTTCGTCCGTCAGCCCCCGGCGCTGCGACAGGTCCCGTTGATGCCGCGAGCGGGAAGGATGCCACCGGTTCTCGTCGCTCAGCGCGTAGTCGCCGGTCCGGTTCAGAACGGCGGGAATGCCCTGGCTGCGCAGAACTAGATAGAGCCGTTTCGCCACTTCCAGATTGATGTCTTTCTCAAGCACGCTGCCGTAATGGGCGCCGCCGTCGATGCCGCCGTGTCCCGCATCGATCAGCACTTCGGCCGCGGGCAGCGCGCGCTCGTATCGCGGCGTGTCCGCGGCGGGGGATGCGGGGCTTGAGCTTCGCGATGCCGATGTCGCGTGCGGCATGAAAACGGCGGCCAACAACGTCGCAGCGGCCGCGGCAGCCGCGTAAAGCAAGACTTTCGCGTTCATGATTCTGACCTCCGGCGCGTTCAGATGCGGGTGCAGGTTAGTTTTGCCGGCCCGTCGGCCGGCTTATGCGGGTTTAACGCGCGCCGGCTCCGGCCATAATGAGCATGACGCGGCATGACGACATGCCGGACCCGCCGCGGATCCAGGCGGGATCAAAGGTTCGGAGGGAAAGTCTCATGGCGGTCAAAGACGGTAAAGAATATGTCGCGTTCGTGACGGATCGGCTCGTCCGCTACATCGAGACGCCGGCGGAGGACCGCCGGCGCATGCGCAGGGACGCGCGGAGCCGGCGCGAACCGTTCCTCGCGCGCTGGTTCGGCTGGGCGCTGTACGGCTGGCTCATGCAGCGGCGCGCAAGGCGCGTGGGACAGCCGCACCGGCGCGGATGAAGCGGCGGCGAATCCGGCGGCGGATTCCTGACGTTATGCCGCCGTGTCCGGGCGGGCTCGTCAATCATACAGTTTCGCGGCCGGCTCGAGGCAGGCTTGCGGGATGAAGCGAAGGCCTTCCTGATCCACGCCGATGTAGGCGGTGCCGTCATCCCATTCATGCCAGGCGACGACCGGCAGCACATAGAGGTAGGCGCCGTCGAACCGTTCGGCGACGAGCCGAAGCTCGATGCCGCTGCCCAGCAGCGCGGCGATGTCCGTCTCCGCCCAGGCGAGCGGCTGGCGCGTAATCCACGGCAGCCGGGCATACGGATCGAAGGACGGAACTTCCGCATGCCGCATCAGTCTCCCGGCGGGCTGTGCGCCGCCGGGCATCCGCTTCTCGAGGCACGCCGCCGCTTCCGACGCCGCCTCTTTCCAGAACGGGTCGTCGGCTGGCAGTTCCTCGCCGGTCTTCGCATCCAGGTAGAAGACGCCGTCGTCCGTTTCGACCCGCCAGGCCGCGCTGAGCGGGTGCGCGTACCGGCGCTCGACGGCGCTGCCTTCGCCGTCCTCATCATCCCCGATAAGTCCGAGCCGCGCCAGCCCCTGGCGCAGCAGATCCGCGGAATAGAGCGGCGCGTCGCCGAGCCCGTACTCGGTCAGCGCGAAGCCGCCTTCCCGCACCGCGTGAACGACCATATAGCCGACGGTCTCACCCTGATCTTCAAACAGCACGATCCAGCCGTGCGTGCCCGGGCCGAGCGGCTCGATCGTCCGCTGTGCCGCGGCGATCCGTTCAAATCCGGGCCGGGCGGACAACCCTTGTGCCCATTGGTCGACCTGCCATTTGAGCAGCTTTTGCTCCGCAGGCCTGTATCCGGCTTCCATTGACGCCGAGACGCCCGGCGCCGCCAATGCCGCCGCCAGCAGGCAGGCGAGCAGGCCGATCATTCTTCGTTGCATCTTCATGCGCCTCCTTCCCGTTCAACCCCCTGGTTGCCGCAGTGTCATCATATCGGACAAGCCCCAAGAAGGCTGTTGCAATGTGTCGCGCGCGATCGTTCTATTTTTGCCGCAATCCGGTGAAAGCTCTCGCAATCAGGCGAGGCCGGACAAATGGAACACGCCGGCGTTGACAATCTCCGTGACGACGCGCGGCTTCAGCTGCCACAAAATTTCTTCCTTGCGCGCTTCGTACTGCGCGGCGATCTGCTCCCGCTGCTTGTCGTCGGTTTCCTTGAGCAGCGGCTCGTAATAGTGCGCAAGCCGGGCGAGCTCTTCCTTCAGCCGTTCGTTCGCCGCGGCCGCCCAGCCGTAATCGTAGGTTTTCAATTTCTGCAAGAGCGCCTGTTCGATCAGGTCGGCCGCCTTCTTGAGCGACAGGGAAGCGCCGGTCACATGCACGTTCGCGGGCAGGCGGGGGCTGAGCTTCAGCCCTTGCAACCGGTCGAAAAACCGTTCGACAACCGTTCCGGTGGCGAGCGAGACGCCGAAAGCGTGCATTTCTTCGCGCTTCATGTCGCAGACGAATCCGACTTTCACGTTGACGCCGAGCCAGGGGGTGCAGGGCGCCGAATCGTACGGATGAAGCGCCCGCTCGTCCGGCTGCTGGAACAGGCAGACGAACCGGCCGCCGCGCCTTGCCGCGGCGAACAGCTGCTCGAGCCGCCGCGACCCGAAATGGAGGTCGTCCCGCGGCATCCGCGTGCCGAGCCCGGCGGGCACAAAACCGAACGAGCGGGAGAGGGCCGCCATGCCGGCCTGCTCCGCCGCTCCGCCTTGCGGACCGCCGGCGCCTGCGGATTCGGCTTCCACGGTCATCGCATCATATTTCGCCGCATCCGTCACGAGCAATAGCGACATCGTCTCCGGCTCGACGCCGGTCCGGTCGACAAAGCTCCAATAATAGGGGCGGTTCGTCAGTTCGCGGTCCGCTGCGGGCGACAGTTTCACCTTGAAATGGGCCGGCGACTTCTCCAGAATGGTGCAGCCGGTCGCTTCCAGGTACCGTTCGACAAACCGGTGGATCTGCTTCGCGTTCATGGCCGGGCCTCCGCTGCGGCATCCGCGCCGTCCGGGACGACGGAAAGGACGGGGAGCACGCTGTCAAGCGAGCTTTTCGGCGATCGCTTCGCGTCCGCGCGGAGCCGGTTGATCGAGCGGCCGAGCGCGTCGATGCCGCGCCGGATGTCGGCGTCGCCGTCCGACTCGAGCACGAGGCGCGCAAGCCGCTGCTCAAGCGGATGTTCCTCCCGCTCGAGACGCTCGAGGATGTCGTCCAGTTCGCCGACGACCATCTCGAACAGGTTGATCTTCTCGTGCAGCAGGCGGACGATGTGCTCCTCGATCGTGCCGGTCGTGTACAGATTGTAGATTTTCACGTCGTTCGTCTGCCCGAGCCGGTGAACCCGGCCGATCCGCTGCTCGACGCGCATCGGATTCCACGGCAGGTCGAAGTTGATCATGTGGTGGCAGAACTGCAGGTTGATGCCTTCGCCGCCCGCCTCGGTGGCGACGAGCACCTGGGCGCGGCCGCGGAACAGGTCCATCATCCAGTCCTTCTTGCCGCGGTTCATGCCGCCGCGGTAGGGCACGGCGTGAATGCCGTGCTGCTTCAGGAACTGGAGCAAATATTCCTGCGTCGCGCGGTATTCGGTGAAAATGATCGTCTTGTCGTTCGTCGTGCGAATGATCTCGAGCGCCTTCTCGGCCTTCGAATTGGCCTGGATGCGGCGGATGAACTCGACGAGTTCCCAGATCTTCGCCCGCATCGGCGAGTCCTCCGGGGTCTTCTTGAACAGGTTGACGAGCGTGAGGAACACGGCGTCCCGGCTGCTGCACACTTCGCGCTGCAGCGTGATGAGCGACAGCATGCTCGCAAGGTCGCGTCCGCTCTCGTCGTACCGCTGCCGGACGAAGCCGGTCACCGCGTCGTACAGCGCCTTTTCCTCCGGCGACAGCTTCACCTCGATATTGCGCACGATCCGCTTCGTGAAGCTGATGCCGCCGTCGCTGCGCCGGTTGCGGATCATGACGGCGGACAGCGCTTCCTGCAGCCGGTCTTCGTTCTTCGGCAACCGCTTGTCGGCGACGAAGTTGGCGGCGAAGTCGCTCTGCCCGCCGAGCTGGCCGGGCTTGAGCAGCGTGATCAGGTTGAACAGCTCGTCCATGTCGTTCTGCACGGGCGTCGCGGTGAGGAGGAGGCAGTATTTTTTGCGCAATTGCTGAATGAACTGGTAGTTCGACGTCTTCTTGTTCTTCAGCTTGTGCGCCTCGTCGACGATCAACATGTCGTAATCGTTGGACAAGAGGAGCTCGCGGTGCGGCTCGCGCTTCGCGGTGTCGAGCGAGGCGACGACAAAGTCGGAGTGCCACGAGTGCGCTTTCTTCTGCGCGGTCGCCGGAATGCCGAACTTCTGGTTCAGTTCGCGGACCCACTGCAGCACGAGCGACGCGGGGACGAGGATCAGCGCCCGGCGAACCAGCCCGCGCACGATGTATTCTTTCAGAATGAGGCCGGCTTCGATCGTCTTGCCGAGACCGACTTCATCGGCGAGAATGGCGCGTCCGCCCATCTCGTGCAGCACTTTGCGCGCCGTCGCGATCTGGTGCGGCATCGGTTCGAACGCCGGCAGGCATCTGAGCGCCTGCAGCTCGTCGAAGCTCGTGACCAGTTTCGCGCGCTCGGCCTCGACCGCAAGCGCAAACAGCGTCCAGTCATCCCACGGGCCGTTGCGCGCCGTGCGCTCCGCCAGTTCGTCGACCCAGGCCCGGTCGAATTCGATCTCCACATCGGGATGCGGCGTCTTTCCGGTTCCGCTTGCGCGGCGATCCGGTCTCAGGATCGGATGCATGGCTTCTCCTTCCTCCGGCTGGTTGTTTTATCCGTTAGTATGACCGTACGGGGAACGATTCATAAGGGCGGCGGAATGAGTCACGAGACTCTGCGGGCGCGTTCAACCGATGCAACATTTTGTATCGAACCGGCAGCAGAACGTCGGTTTCGGGCGGATACGATTCGTTGCCGAAAATGGGACTTGGAATACTATATATTGTGGTGTAAAATGAGTAGAGGACTCTATATGTTGTGTACATAATGCGATACACATCTGCTGCCGCAAGCGGCAAAATCTGCATGAACCGGAGGCGCTCGCGCATGAAAATGATGAAGAGCAGCAAGCTGGAAGGTTTGAGCGAGAAAATTTTTCTGGACCGCTATGCATGGAAGAACGCAGACCCGTCCGGCACCAAGGTCGGCGACGTCGTGCTCGTGCTGACGAAGGATGACCCGAAGTTCCCGGCGAAGGAAGTCGGGGAAGTCATTGCGCGCAATGGCAACAAGGTGACCGTGCGGACGCGCGCCGGCCAGATCGTCGAGTCGGAGGTCGAGAAGCTGACGCTGACGATCGAGAAGACGCCGGAAGAGATGTGGGACCGGCTCGCGAAGGCGATGGCTTCCGTGGAAGATACGCCAGAGAAGCGGAAACAGTGGGAAGAGCGGTTCCGCTACATCCTTGACGACTGGAAGCTCGTACCGGGCGGCCGGATCGCGGCCGGCGCGGGAACGAGCGACGAGCTGACGCTGTTCAACTGCTATGTCATTCCGTCGCCGAAGGACAGCCGCGGCGGCATCATGGAGACGCTGACCGAGATGACGGAAATCATGGCGCGCGGCGGCGGCGTCGGCATCAACCTGTCCAGCCTGCGGCCGCGGCGCGCGGTCGTGGCGGGCGTGAACGGCTCGTCGAGCGGCGCCGTCTCCTGGGGCGGCCTGTTCAGCTACACGACCGGTCTGATCGAGCAGGGCGGCAGCCGGCGCGGCGCGCTCATGCTGATGATGAACGACTGGCATCCGGACCTGCTGGACTTCATCACGGTGAAGCAGACGATGGGCCAGGTGACGAACGCGAACCTGTCGGTCTGCATCAGCAACGCGTTCATGAAGGCCGTGAAGGAAGACCTCGACTGGGAGCTCGTCTTCCCGGACACCCGCGATCCGGAATACGACGAGCTGTGGGACGGCGACCTGGAGAAATGGCGTTCCCGCGGCAAGAAAGTCGTGCTTTACCGGACAGTGAAGGCGCGCGACGTCTGGCATACGATCATCGAGTCGGCGTGGAAATCGGCCGAGCCGGGCGTCGTATTCATGGAATATTACAACCAGATGTCCAACAGCTGGTACTTCAACCCGATTATCTGCACGAATCCGTGCGGCGAGCAAGGTCTGCCGGCGTGGGGCGTCTGCAACCTGTCGGCGCTCAACCTGTCGAAGTTCTATGACGAGGAGAAGGGCGACGTCGCCTGGGACGAGCTCGCCAAGGTGACGCGGTGGTCGGTCCGTTTCCTGGACAACGTCATCGACAAGACGCCGTATCATTTCAAGGAGAACGAGCGGAACCAGAAGCGCGAGCGCCGCGTCGGCCTCGGCTCGATGGGGCTCGCGGAGCTGCTCATCAAGCTGAAGATCCGCTACGGCAGCCCGGAATCGCTCGAGTTCCTCGACAAGCTGTACGGCTTCATCGCGCGCGAAGCCTACCTGGCCTCGACGGAGATCGCCGCGGAGAAGGGGTCGTTCGAGGCGTTCGACGCGGAGAAATTCCTGCAGAGCGGCTTCATGCGCAACATGGTCAGCGTTTATCCGGAAGTCGGCGAAGCGATCCGCAAGCGCGGCATGCGCAACGTCACCGTCATTACCCAGGCGCCGACGGGCAGCACGGGGACGATGGTCGGAACGTCGACCGGCATCGAGCCATATTTCGCCTTCGAGTACTATCGTCAGAGCCGTCTCGGCCTCGACAAGCAGTATGTGCCGATCGCGCAGAAGTGGAAGGACGAGCATCCGGGCGAGGAGCTGCCGGACTATTTCGTCACGGCCATGGAGCTGAGCGCGGAAGATCATATCCGCGTGCAGGCGGCGATCCAGCGCTGGGTCGACAGCTCGATCTCGAAGACGGCGAACGCGCCGCATGACTTCACGATCGAAGAGACGAAGAAGCTGTACGAGCTTGCGTTCGAGCTCGGCTGCAAAGGCGTTACGATCTACCGCGACGGCAGCCGCGACACGCAGGTGCTCTCGACGGCGAAGGACGACGAGAAGAAGGATGCGAAGGCGGAAGGCGCCGCAAGCGCAGCGGCCGGAGCGCAAACCTCGGCGGCCGCTTCGGGCGACGCGTCGGCGATCGGCAAGCTGAACGCCGCGCTCAATTCGAACGTCTCGAAGCAGGATGAGCAGGTGTTCGACAAGCAGTACAAGCGCCGTCCGCAAGTGCTGCGCGGCGCGACGTACAAGATCAACACGCCGTTCGGCATGGCGTATATCACGATCAACGACATCGACGGCACGCCCGGCGAAATCTTCCTCAACGTCGGCAAGGCCGGTTCCGACGTGTTCGCAATGGCCGAAGCGCTCGGCCGCGTATGTTCGCTGTTCCTGCGCTACGGCGATCACGGCAACAAGGTGAAGCTCCTGATCAAGCACCTGAAAGGAATCGGCGGCAGCGGCGCCATCGGCTTCGGCGCGAACCGCGTCGAATCGATCGCGGACGCCGTGGCGAAGTCGCTGGAGATGCACATCGGCTTGACCCAGGACAACGCAGGTTCGCCGACGGACGTGCCGCCGATTGCGGCAGCCGCCGAACCGATCGTCACGCTGCCCGGCGGCAAGAGCGGTCCGGTCGAATCGCGCGATCTGTGCCCGTCCTGCGGCTCGGCATCGCTGCTGAACGTGGAAGGATGCAAGACTTGCACGAACTGCGGCTACAGCCGTTGTCAGTAAGAAGTTGCCAATAAATGGATAGCGCGACCCGTGCGGGGTCGGTGATGCAAGCGATCATCGGGCAGGCGGCCCAGCCATCTGCCCGATCGGTCGCTTGTTTTGTCAGGGGGATGCATTTGACACCCTAAACGCAAGCTTGTATAATTACTTACAATAAGTAAGTAACTTGAGATGGGGTGTGTACATTGGTCGGTTTTCATCAGGCGCCTTGCACCTATGTCGGACAAGTGAGCCTGAAAGTGCTGGATCTCGAACGAGCCTTGCGGTTCTACCGGGAAGTGATCGGCTTCAAGGTGCTGGCGCAAACCGGTGCATCCGCGACGCTCACTGCGGACGGGCGGACGGCGCTGCTGACCGTTGAGCGGCCGGACGACGCGGCGCCGAAGCAGGGGAGGACGACCGGGCTGTACCATTTTGCGCTTCTGCTCCCGACCCGTACCGACCTGGCGCGAATCGTGAAGCATTTTGCCCGCATCGGCCTCCGGATAGGCTCCTCCGACCATCTGGTCAGCGAAGCGCTGTACCTGTCGGATCCGGACGGCAACGGAATCGAGATTTACCGGGATCGCGACCCTTCGGAGTGGAACTGGAAGCGCGGCGAGGTGGAGATGGCTGTGGACCCGCTGGATTTCCGGGATCTTCTCGCGGCGGGGGATGACAAGCCGTGGGACGGCCTGCCGGCCGGCACGCTGATGGGCCATATTCACCTGCATGTGTCGGAGCTGGGGCCGGCTGAACGGTTTTACGTGGACGGGCTCGGGTTCGAAGTGGTCAACCGGTTCGGGGCACAGGCGCTGTTCCTGTCGACGGGAGGCTACCATCATCATATCGGGCTCAACACCTGGAACGGCGTGGGCGCGCCCGGACCGGCTGCAAACAGCGTCGGCCTCAAATCGTTCACCCTGATCTATCCTGACGAAGCAGCAAGGGACCGCGCCGTCCTGAACCTTCGGAATTTGGGCGTAGACGTCGCGGAACAAGACGGCGCATTCGCGGCGAGCGACCCGTCGGGGAACCGGATTTTGATGAAGATCTGAGCAGCGCGTGAAAAACGGTCGATCCGGAAGGAACATCCGGGATCGACCGTTTCATTTTTAATCATCTCTTTTTGCGCTTCCGTTTGCGGAGCAATTTGTTGATTGCGGTTCCGCCGCCGCCCACCGCATGCTGCTGCCGGGTGCCGGGGCTGCTGATCGCCGCGTTCGTCCCGCCGGCCCCGAAAATGCCCGCGCCGCTCGCCACCTGCGTGGCCGAGGCGTTCCGGCTCCGCGGCGGCATTTTCACGATCTGCTCATTGATCACCACGACGAATTCCTTGCCGTGGCGGCTCCGCGGCGGCCCGCCGCAAGGGCGCTCATGCGGCGCAATGCGCCCTTTCCGCTGCCGTCCACGTTGCGCGCTGTGCCGCTGGCTCCGATGCTTTGCTGCTGCCTCGTCCACGGCGACCGGATCGCCGCGTTGCTGCCAGCGGCGCCGTTGTGTCCTGCGCCGCTTGCGATTTGCGTCGTGTTCGGGGCATTGGTGAACTGACGATTGAAGATGAAGACCAGCCGCTTGATGCTCTTTAGCGGGGCTTTCGCGACCAGCCGCTTGTTGCCGAGTTGGATGGTGATCGCGAACCGGTCCTGTTTTCGCGCCATTCCCCTCATCTCCGTCATATGAATTTGGACTTGCTCCACCGTATGACGGAGCCGCGGGGATGAGCGCGGCGGCAGCCAAGCCCGCGCAGAAACGGGCATCGGGCCTCGTCAATCCAGCCGGAGATGTGCCGCGCAGACGCTTCTGACCCAATCGTGGCGTTCGCGCCAGGCGTCCCATGCGCAGCGCGCCCATTCCATCAGCATCTCCTCTCTGGCCGGTCCTTCTTCGGCGCGGACGACATCGGCGACTGTAATGGCTTAGTTCGCCGCCGGCGGCTCCAGAGACGGCCATTTGATCGACTTCCTTGCCAGTTCCATATGGATCTGCTGCACCCGCCGGCCGGAAAACCCTTTCTCCAGCGCCAGATAAAGGCCGATCAGCGCGAAAGCCGTCGTGATGTTTTTCGTCACCCCGCCGGCATGCTGGGCGCCGTAGGCATCCACCGCATGCTGCGCGCGAAATCCAAGATCCTGATTCATCATGTGCCAGGCGGACAATTCATGATACAATTGCCGGCATTCGCCCGAGGCGCGATACCGCTCGGCGGCGTCCAGATGCTGATCCGGAAGCTTGAGCCCGCATCCGGGACAGGTTTTTGTATTGCGTCATGCAGATCAACTCCGTGAATGGATAAGAATAGCATTCTTCAACCATGGACGAATATCCCTCTGGGCACTGCCGGGACAAGCCGTTTCATCGGCGTAAAGAACGGGGAAAATTTGAACAGGGTTCAAATCGCCGGCAGATGACAGGGAGGAATGTTCGGAAGATGTACAACAGCATGACTGCAAGGCTGGAGCTTGACCACCGGCTGGTCGGCTTCGGCGATGTCGCGGCCGCGATCGGCAAGGCGGGGGGCGACATCGTCTCGATCGACGTAATCCGTCCCGGGCAGGACAAGTCCGTCCGGGATTTGACGATCCAATCCCCGGAGCAGGCCGAAAGCGCGATTGTCGAGGCGCTCAGGCGGATGAACGGCATACGGGTCATCATGCAGACATCGGTGCGGAGCATCAAGTTCTGGCTGCTGTTCCTCACCATGCCTTCCATCGCCGTCTGTCTGTCTTTCCTGCTCCACGGCGGCGCGGAACAGGCGGAACTTCGGATCGGCGTCGTCAACATGGACGACGGCTCGCGGCTTGCGGCCGATGCGGCCGGCTATCTTGCCCGCCTGGAGCAGATCAAGGTGAGCGAGCATGATGCGGCGGATGCGCGGCAGATGATCGCATCGGGTGAACTGGATGCCGCCGTCGTGTTTCCGGAACGGTTCGGCGAGGGTCTGAGGCGGGGAAATCCCCCGGCCATCGAGATGGTGTCGATCCGGGGGGCGACCGTCACCGGTAATGTGGATCTGATGTTGAGCGCCTATATCCGGAACATCGCGTCCATCGGCCGGGCCGCGCAGGACGACGGGTTGTTCGAACGTCTGTACGCTTCCCATGCAACCTTTCGCTATGACCTGACTGCGGAGTCCATCGACGACGTATCCGGAAGGAATCGAATGTCGAGGCAGACGATCGGCTATCTGGCGATCATCCTGCTGTTCTGCGCGTCCCAGTTGTCGAACCTGATGCTGCATGAACGGGAGAATCGCACCTATGCCCGTGTGTTGAGCACGCCCGTATCGCCGGTTTCATACATGTTGTCGAACGTCCTGACGAACCTGCTTGTCATGATGCTGCTCATCGCCGTGGCGCTCGCCGTCATGACGCTGGCTTTCGGCATCGACCCGGGCCTTCCGATCGAGGTGCTGCTGATTGTCCTGCTGCCGTACGTCCTGACGGCGATTGCGATGTCCCATGCAGTTACGGCGCACGCGGCTTCTGCCATGAAGGCGTCCGCATTGCAGAACCTGATCATTATCCCGACGAGTCTGCTCGCGGGCTGCATGTTCCCGATCGAGACGATGCCGGAGTCCGTGCAGCGGATCGGCAAGCTGTTCCCGCAGCACTGGCTGCTGGATGCGGTCGGACGGCTGCAATCGGGCGCGGCGCTGTCGGATGTGTGGCTGCACCTGGCGATACTGGCGGCATTCGCGCTTGCCTGCGCGCTGGCAGCGGCATTCGAGCATGTGAGGCGCAGGGAGGCGGCGATTGTCTGAACCGGCAAGAAGAGCGGCGGGGTCATGCCCCGCCGCACATCCGTTGTACGCCCGGCATAGGCGTCATCTCTACGGTGAAAGTCCGGAATGGGGGCTGGCGAGCGCCTGCCATTAGCCGAGGGTAAGGGAGTCGGTCGCGAGGCCGAATCTGAAGGAAGCCTTAAGGCAAACGCACGGGCCAAGGTACACGAACGGGATTCGAGGCAGGATAAGCCGGATGAGTTGCCAGCGCACAACGAAATCCGAAGCCGCCAAGGGCTAATTCTGTAAACTCCAGTGGTCGCGGGCGGAAAGATGACGCTCTTATCCGGGGAGGCCTGCGGAGAACGCGAAGGCACTTCGTAACCGCAGCCGGGAGGCTGCGCTGAATCCGCAGGAGTCAGCAGAGGCCATAGTACGCGAGTACTTCATTATATTGATTCAGCTCCGCCATGATGGACGCGGTCCGGTCGATCATCTCGTTCACGCGGTTCATGTCATCCGACAGCCGAAACGCGTCTTCTTGTCCGCTGTTCATCTGGATGACGGCCTGTCCGGCGAGCTCTTTCATCGTATCCGACTGCTCCGCCAGTTCCCCGACGGCCTGTTCGACCGCCTGGATCGAGTCGTTGATCTCGCCGATGCCCCGGGTCTGCGCTTCGATGCTCGACGACATTTCGTTGAACGCCTTCGTCACTTCTTGCGAGATCAGGCTGGTCGACGTGATGTTCTCTTTCAGGTTCGAGCTGAACGCATTGAGCGCCTGGAGGGATGAGGCGATTTTCGCGTTGATCTCCCGCATCCGCAATCATGTACAGATAAAGCGTGATCGTGATCGGCGAGTTGTTGGTGAACATTTCTTCCTTGTAGGGGCTGAGGAACAGGTAGACGGACAGTCCGAGTCCGAGCACGCCGGTGAAGACGAGCGCGCGGAAAGTGTTGTATAGGGTCATGACCGCGAGATTGACGAAGACGAGAAAGGTTGTAATGATGGGGTCCGTGACGGCAAGCAGCAAGGTCAAAACGGTGATGATGACGGGTATGAAATACATGACATAGCCGGGCAGCCAGCGCTTGTATGTCATGAGCGTGCCCTGCCGCAGGCAACGAAGCCGACAATCGCCAGGGCGATGATCGAAGCGGGCGGAGCGCCCGTCATGAAATCGACGGCAATGCCGATCAACAACATGTCCCAAATAATGTTGACGAGCAGTATGTTCCGTCTGTGCAGAGTCTCAGCGGTGTTCATGAATTCCATCCTTTCTGATGAAAATTGGGGATTATTGTCGATTTCGCATTTCCATAATTTGCACGATTTATGCAATGTAATGGATATGTAAGCTGGTGCCGACGGCATCCTGCGATCACCGCAAAGCGGGAGCCTGCCCGCCAAGACCGACAAGCCGGCCATTCCTGGAAGGAGTGGTCGGCTTGTCATTTTCCACACTTGAATGCCGCGATATGTACATCCAGAGCCTCTATTTGTTTATCTCTGCTTCAAAATAGGCCTTCAGCTCATCCCGCTTCTTCTCGTTCGCCAGGTCGATCTTGTTCTTCAGAAAGTGCTCGGCGATCGTGTCCCAATCCGGTTCCGCTCCGCGCAGCTTCATCGTGCGGATGGCACTCTTGACCATCCGGCGTTCCTTCGCATTCGAGTACGTATCCTTGTACTGCCGGAACTGATCGAGATCGAGCCGGTCATGCAGCGTCCGGAAAATGCCGGCTGTCATGACCGCGTCACCCAGCGCGCGGTGGGCATGCTCGCCGGCCGGCAGTCCGAGCATGCCCAGCGCCCGTTCGACGCTGACGTCGCTCTTCAGATCGTGAACGCGCAGGAAACCTTTCAGGAGATCGTAATAGCGGACGGCGAGCCAGAACGAATCGTCCAAACGGTGCATGCGCGTGTCGAGCACGATGCGCTTCAGGTCTTCGCCGCCCCATGTGACGAGCAGGAACGACTCCGGCGGACCGAGCCAGCGGATGAACGATGCGATAACGTCAGGAAACCTCCCGGCCCGGTCGATTTCTTTCTGGGTGATACCGGTCTTCTCCCGGATGAACTTGTTCAGCTTGGCGAAATAGACCGGCTTGATCAGCGAGGTGAACGTGTCGGTCTGCTGCAGCTTGTCATCCAGGCGGACGGCGCCGATCTCGATCACTTCCATCGGCAGGTCGCTGGCGAATTTACGGCCGTTGAATTCGATGTCGAGAATGACGTAATGCATGGATACCTCCGGTGACGGTAAATGCATCGATTATTGTAACATGCCCGGGCTGCGGTTGAAAAAGCCCGGCTCCGGGTGATTGGCGGAATATGGAAACAAAATGTATCTTTTCACCGAAACAAAATGTATCGACGGAGCGTCTTTCTATTCGGGTATGCCGCAATCGTACCGTGAACGAAGCCGGCTCGCCTTTTCAAGCGGTAAACGTGGAGGTGCTCCAATGCGAAGACTGATGATGCTGTTGTTGTCTTCGGTGCTGCTGTTTGCGGCGTGTTTGCCGTCCGGGTTGGCGACGGCCGAAGAGCGGAGTGTGGAGGACAAGTACGACTTTTTGGTGGAGAAAGGCATTTTCACCGGATTCAGCGACGGAAGCGCGCGCCTGAACGATCCGATGACGCGCGAGCAGTTCGCCGCCGTGCTGTTCCGGTTGTGGGAGCTCGGCACGGGCAGCACACGGCCGTCTTACGACGATGTGCTGAAGACGCGTTGGTCGTTCGAAGAGATCGAAGCCGTCACCCGGGCCGGTCTGATGAAAGGGATCGGCGAGAGGCGGTTCGGGCCGACGCTGAACGTGACGGTCGAGCAGCTGGCCGTCGTGCTCGTGCGCGGCTACGGCGCCGGCGGCGAGGCGGGCAGCCGCGTAACGGGCAAAGTTTCGGCCTGGGCCGCGCGGGACGTCGGCATCGCCTTGCGGAAAGGCTGGATTCCCGCCCAGTCCGACTATACCCGGTACGCGAAGCGAAGCCTGCTCGTCGAATCGGCATATGCCGTCTATCTGGATCTCCATCCGGCAAGCCGGGACAGGGAGAAGCCGCGCATTGTCTCTCATGCCATCAATCCGGACGCGACGGTGACGCTGCGGTTCAGCGAGCCGCTGGATGAAGCTTCCGCCGTCAACCGTTCGAATTACACGTTTGACAACGGGCTGAAGATTACCTCCATCACCTTGTCGCAAGACAAGCGGACGGTGACGATCGTGACGGAGCGGCAGCGTCCGAATACGGTTTACCGCCTGACGGTGCGAAATGTGAAAGACCTGGCCGGCAACCGGATGGATGAGCGGAGCGACCTGTATTTCGTCTCGGTGGTCGACACGACGCCGCCGAAGGTGACCAAAGTCGTCTCGACGAAAAACACGGTGGAGCTGACATTCAGCGAGAAACTCGATCCGGCGCATGCCGAACAGATCCAATACTACATCATCGACGGCGGCATCGGCCTGCCGCTGCGCGCGGTGTACGACGAGAACCGGCTGACCGTGACGCTGTTCACGACGGATCAGACACCGGGACAGCGGTACACGGTGCGCATCGTCGGCGTCCGCGACCTGGCGGGCAATCTCATCGCCGCCGACACAGCCGTCGAGTTCGGCGGAGCGGGCCAGACGCCGGCGGATTACGCCCTGGCCGACATCCAGGCGGTGAACGTGAACACGCTCGATCTCAGATTCACGAAGTCGATGAAAGACGTGAACCTGAGCCGATTCGCGATTGCGATCAAATCGGAGAACAACAGCTCGTTCAGCATGTCCGGCATCCAGTATTACGTCTACCGAAAGCCGGGCAACGACCAGGTGCTGACCGTGCAGTTCCGGACGAAGGGAAGCAGCAATCCCGAACTGTTCCGCTCCGGGCGCGTGTACGTCGCCGAGGTGACCGGACTTTCGGGGATGCTCGCATCCGGAGGCGCGAATCAGCGCGCGTTCTCCGGAAGCGGGACTTCCAACCCGGCGCCGTACGTCACCCATGTGACAGTGACGAGCGGAACGTCCATTGTCGTCCACTTCAACGAGCCGGTGCGCGGCGTGAGCAATTCCGTGTTCCGGATCACGGATCCGAATGGCGGCAACATCCCGGTTGTCTCGAACGATGCCGGCGGAACCAACGCGATCGTCACGAGCGTCACGCTCAGACTCGGCGAAAGTGTTAAGGCCGGAACCGTCTATACGTTGTCGTTCCGTTCGGGCGTCACGGATGCACCGGGATGGAACGGCTGGAAGACGGAAGAGAACGGGCGGCCGTACACCGTCTCCTTCAACGGCGTCGAGCCGGTCAATGCCGCGCCCCGGTTCGAATCGGCCTACGCGGCGGATCAGTACACCATCGAGCTCAGGTTCACGGAGCCGGTTAACGGCGCGGATCTGAATGTCTACCGGCTGTATGACGAGACGGGCAAGCAAGACATTCCGATCGCGAAGAACGATTACGGATACTATGTCGTCTCCGCCGACAAGCGCAGCGTGACGATCCATCTGAATGCGGAGAAGACGGGTCCGCTCCTGCCCGACCGCGTCTACAAACTGTCCTACCGGGAGTCGAGCGGCGCATACATCGCCGATCTCGAAGGCAAACGGCTCGACACGTCAAACGGCGGCGGCGAAGTCCGGTTCTCCGGATCCGGAAAAACCAACCCCGCGCCGTACATCAAGAATGTGGAAGCGACGGCCACGGAAGTGCGGGTGACTTTCAGCGAACCGGTCCTCGGCTTCAACGGACAGGTCAACTATTTCGAACTGACGATCGGCGGCCGTGCGATCGTGCCGACCGGCGGTTCGATTGACGGGGCGGTCATCACGCTCCGGATTCCGAAGACGGATGCGGGCGCCGAAGGCGTCATCCGGATTTCGCCCGACGGCGTTCAGGGGCTGCGCGACTACAACGGTCAGGCGCCTGAGGCTGCAGACGTCGTGTTCACCGTACGCTGAGGCTCGACGCAGGATTTTGCCCCGGCCATCTCGAATTGATATCGGAAGACACCAGATCATGCGAAACTCCGGACGATTCGGCCGTCCGGGGCACTGCGGGAGGAGGAGAGCGGATTGAACAGGCAGCAAGCGGTGGATACGGCGAAAATGAACTGCCGGGAGACCCGACGTTCGTATTACGTTGTGCGGACCGGCCATGATGAATACGCGGTAATGGATCGGCACGAACTGGCGAAAGCGCTGGCGGCAGGCCAGTGCGAGCGGGACGCCATCATTTTCAGCATTCAGGGCGAAGCGGACGAGGAACCGGCATAAGACGAATCGAAGACCGGCTGGCGGCGCACGGAACCGTCAGCCGGTTTCTTTTTTGCCGCGTGAACCCGTCGATTGATTATTTAATGCCATAAAATGTTCAGGGGTTGTATAACTGGGCCTCATGGTTGACGGTTCTTGCAATCGAGGCGCATAATGGGGACAACTCTTTTTTGTGCGGAACGACGGTTCGGGGAGGGACAGACGCGGTGCGCATCGAGCAGGTTTCCGATGCCGAGTACGAGATCTCCGGCCTCATCGTCGAGCGGTTGCATGAGCGCCGCTTCTGCGTCTTCGACCTGGAAGCGACGGGGCCGGACGCGACTCGCGGCCATATCACGCAGATCGGCGCGGTCAGGATGGGCGGCAACGGCGAGCCCGATACCCGGTCGTTCGCAACGCTTGTCCGCCCGCCGATTCCGATCCCCGAGCCGATCGAACGGCTGACCGGCATCCGCAATGCAGAAGCTGCGAATGCGCCGCTTTTTCCGGAAGCGTACCGGTCGTTCATGGCGTATGCGGCGGACCGCGTGATGGTGACGCAGGCCGGATACGAATTCGACGGCCCGCTGCTCAGGCGCGAGTGCGGCCTTCACGGCCTTGATCCGCCGGAACAATTGCTTCTGGACACGAAGGTGTTGTTCGCTTATGCGTTCCCGGAGATCGACGAAATTCCTTCGACCGATTCTCTGATCCGGTTCTTCGGCATCGAAGCCGGCGATCTGCCCCGGCACGATGCGCAGCTGATCGGCAGGATCCTGAATCGGCTGCTTGCCGCATATCGGGAGAAGGGAATCGTCGACATCCGGATAACGGAGCCGCTGCGCGTGAAGAAAGTGCGGCTGGAGCCGCTAGTGTAACCGCCGCGCTTGAGACGCGGCAGATCAAATCCGGCCTCCTCAAGGTCAACTCCGTCCATGTTTTCGCACGGACGGCTGTGCTATCATGAACCTGTGGACGGCCGAAGTCAGCGAAAGGTCGGATGCAGCATGAGTCGGACAGTCGACGGCGGCCGATCAGCCGGAAGCGCACCCGCCGGACCAGGGGCATCGGGCTCCGTCAGCGCGGAGAAGGTGTCGGTGCGCGGCATTCTCCGGTTTTTCGTGCCGCTCGGCCTGGCCGCAAGCCTCGTCTCGCTGTCGCATGTCATCATCAACAGTACCCTGGCGCGTGCGCCGGATCCCGAATCGACGATCGCCGCCTATACGATCGCGATGAGCATCTTCACGATCACGGAGCGGCCGGCCGTTTTCCTGCGGCAGACCTGCTCCGCGCTCGCGGCCGACCGGACGGGCTTTCGCTCCGTGGCCGTCGTGATGGTGTACGTGCTGCTGTTCACGCTCGGTTTCGGCACGCTGCTTTCCTATACGCCGCTCGGGCCCTGGGTGTTCCGGACGCTGTTCAACGCCGGCGAATCGCTGCTCGGCAGCACGCTCGGCAGCTACCGGATTCTGTTCCTGGTGACGGTGTTCTCGGCGATTCGCTGCCTGTTCCACGGCATCATCATCCGAAACATGCAGACGAAGTGGCTGACGATCGGCATGATCGTTCGGCTGCTTGCCATGTACGGGCTGTCGCTCGCCTATCTGCATTCCGGTTGGACGATTGACGGGCGTGCGGGCGCGCTTATTTTTTTGACCGGAATGTTCGTGGAAGCGGCGGTCAGCGCCTGGGAAGGAAGGCGCATTTACCGGCAGATGCCCGAGCGGCTGGCGCATTCGTCCATCCGCCGGGCGCGCGACGTGTTCCCGTTCTATCGTCCGCTCGTCATCACGTCGTTCATCTCGGTCATGCTGGCCCCCGCGATCAATGTGATGCTCGGCAAGACGGTGGACATCGAGCTGGCGATCGCGTCCTACTCGGTCGCGCTCAGCGTGCTGAACCTGGTGAACAGTTTCTTTACTTACGTGCACCAGATCGTGCTGAACTTCTACCGTCTGGACGCCGCGGCGGTTCGCCGCTTCGCGCTCGGCGCCAACCTGCTGCCGGCCGCCGTGGTCGCCTTGCTCGCCTGGACGCCGTTAGGGAAGGCGGCGTTCGGCGCGATCGTCGGGGCGGAGGGGCAGCTGCTCGACGCGAGCATTGAGGCGCTGCGCGTCTTTCTGCTGTTCGCGCTCGTCTTCCCGTGGGTGGATTATTTCAACGGACTGGCGATGCTGAACAAGAAGACGCGGTTCATGATGGGGTCGCAGACCGGCAACCTGGCGGTGACGATCGCGGCGCTGATCGTGCTGACCGCCGCCGTCCCGGGCTGGAACGGGATGGTCGGCGCGCTGGCACAGTCCTGCGGTGTCGCGGCGGAACTCGCCGTGCTTGCCATGTTGATGCGCAGGTGGCAGCGGAGACAATCGATTCGGGCGGATGTCCCGGCTTGAGTGACGTCAGGAGGAACAGCCATGAGACAGATTCGGGCATTCGGTCCGCAGGATTTGCGGATGGTGGAAGCGGAAGATCCGGTTCCGGGCGCGGGCGAGGTCGTCGTCGACGTGATGGCGTGCGGCATTTGCGGCTCGGACAAATGGTTCTGGTACGTGGAGGGGCCGCATTCGTATGTGGCCGGCCACGAAGCGGCGGGCGTCGTGTCGGCGGTCGGGCCGGGCGTGAGGGAACTGCGCGTCGGCGACCGGGTCGCCGTCAACAATGTGCGGGGCTGCGGCGAATGCGAGGCATGCCGCGAGGAAGCGTATGTCCGCTGCACCGGGGGCCTCTCCCACATGGGATTCGGCTTCAGCGAGAAAATCGCCGTGCCGGAACGCAACTGCCTCAAGTTGCACGATGCGATCAGCTTTGAACAGGGCGCGCTCATTTTCGACAATTGGGGCACGCCGTACTCTGCGCTTGCCCGGACGAACCTGAAAGCGGGCGACACCGTGCTCGTCACCGGCTGCGGGCCGATCGGCCTGGCGGCGGTCGGCCTGTGCCGCCAGCACGGCGCACGCGTCGCGGCCGTCGATGTGCTGCCCGCGCGCCTTGCGGCGGCGAAGCGCCAGGGGGCCGAATGGACGGGCGCCCCGGGGGACGGGCTCGCGGACGAGCTGCTGAGGTTCGCGGGCGAGGATGGTTTTGACTGCGTCGTCGAATGCTCGGGCCATCCGTCCTCGTACGACCTCGGCTTCGAGGTCATCGGCATGGGCGGGACGATCGTCGTCGTCGGCGAGAAGGCGGAGATCCGGGTGAACTCCAGCCGGATCATCCACAAGCATCTCACGATCACCGGCTCGCTCTACTCGACGATGCCGGCCGGCCGCGCGGTGCAGGAACTGATGGTGCGGGGCGAGATCGATCCGATGGCGTTCGTCACCCACATGTTCAGGCTGGAGGAACTGCCCGAGAAATTCGGGGATGTCATCGAGGCGAAGGACGGGCTGATCAAGGCGATCGTCGTCCGGTAAACGGCGGAACGGTTTTTCACGCGACATTTTTCACACACCACACCATACATTTCGGAAGGGATGGAGCATCATGCGACTGGGCGGACAAGTGTTTCCCGAACGGAAGGAACCGGAATTGTGGGCGGCGGACCATGCGAAAATGGGGTATCGCGCGGCGGTGTTCCCGGTGCGCCACGACGCCGGCGACGACGTGATCGACGCGTATGCGCGCGCAGCCCGAGAGGCCGGCCTCGTCATCGCTGAAGTCGGCGCCTGGAGCAACCCGATCAGCCCGGACGAGAAGGTGCGCCGCGAGGCGATCGAATACTGCAAGAACCAGCTCGCGCTGGCTGACCGCGTCGGCGCGCGCTGCTGCGTCAACATCGCCGGATCGCGCAATGTGGAAAAATGGGACGGGCCGCATCCGGACAACTTCTCGGACGAGACGTTCGAGCTGATCGTTGAGACGACGCGCGAGATCATCGACGCGGTGAATCCGACGCGCACGACGTTCGCGCTGGAGACGATGCCGTGGGTGTTCCCCGATACGGCGGATTCGTATCTGGCGCTCATCAAGGCGATTGACCGGAAGGCGATCTCCGTTCATTTTGACCCGGTGAACATGATTTCGAGCCCGCGCGTCTATTTCCGGAACGGCGAGATGATCCGCGACTTCGTGAAGAAGCTCGGCGCGTACATCACGAACTGCCACGCGAAGGACATCCGCCTGGACACCCGGCTTACCGTCCATCTCGAGGAAGTGCTGCCGGGCACCGGCGCGCTCGATTACCGGGTGTTCCTGAGCGAAATCGCGAAGCTCGATCCGGATACGCCGATGATCGTCGAGCATCTGAAGACGGAAGAAGAATACCGGCAGGCGAGCGACTACATCCGGCAGACGGCGGCGGAACTGGGCATTGCGCTGTAAGCGGCCGGGCGGCCGCATGCATTGCGCGGACGATCGGGATTTGGAGGAGCAAGACCAGGCATGAGCGGGAACGCGCGGCGGAGAGCCGTTTTCTTCGATCTGGATGACACGTTGTACGACCAGCTGGAGCCGTTCCGGACGGCCTTGCGGGTGTTCGGACCCGCGATCGGACGAATTTCGGAGGAGAACTTGTACCGCAGGTTCCGCCACCACAGCGACGCGCTGTGGGAACCCTATTGCGCGGGCAGGTTGCCTCTGGATGCGATGCGGGTCGAACGGATTCGGAGAGCGCTCGCCGAATTCGGGGTTGAAGCGGAAGAAGGCGATTGCCGCAAATTTCAGGAAGCGTACCAGGAAGGGCAGTACCGGATCCGGCTGCATCCCGGCGCGGAAGCGTGTCTCGGCGAGCTTGAGGCGGCCGACTGTCTGCTCGGCGTCGTGACGAACGGCCCCGGCCCTCATCAGGCCCGGAAGCTCGAGGCGCTCGGCATCGAGCGGTTCATTCCGCGGACGCGCTGGTTCATCTCCGGCGAGATCGGGATTGCGAAGCCCGATCCGGCGCTGTTCGCCCACGTCAACCGGGTGACGGGGACGAGGCCGGAGACCAGCGTGCTGGTGGGCGACTCGCTGGTCAACGACGTCGAAGGAGCGGCGGGTGCGGGATGGCGCACCGTCTGGTTCAATGCCCGGGGAAGCGCGGCGGAGCCGCGGCCGGCAGCGGATTTGACCGCCGATGGTTTCACGGATCTGGCGCGGCGCATCCTCGGTCTGCTTGCGCAACCTCGACCGGAACGAGATTGAATATCCTACATTTGTCCATGTACGGCTGGCAACCCTCCATTTCTGTCCCGTGCCGGAAATGCCATAATGGTATCGGGAAAAGCCCGACAATTGTCACCATGGAGGCTGGACGATCATGGCCATTCAGTACGACGCATCCCGCCGTCTGTTCCATCTGCAGACGGATGACACCAGCTACGCCATCCAGATTGCGCATGGAGGCTATCTGGCCCATGTTTACTGGGGAGCGCGCGTGAGGGGGCTCAAGCTGGACAAGCTGCTTGAGTACAAAACCCGGGCGTCCTTCAGCCCGACGACGATCAAGGATATCCCCGAGCTCTCGCTGGATACGCTGCCGCAGGAATATCCGGGATACGGCACATCGGATTTCCGCCATCCGGCCTATCAGGTGAAATTCGCCGACGGTTCGACCGCTTCGGAACTGGTGTACGACAGCCACCGGATCGTGCCCGGCAAGCCGAAGCTGCCCGGACTGCCCGCGACCTACGTCGAGCGGGACGACGAAGCCGAGACGCTGGAGATCACGATGAAAGATCCGGCTTCCGGGCTTGCGGTCGTGCTCGCCTACACCGTCTTCGAGAAGTGGAACGCCATCGCCCGGTCGGCCCGCCTGATCAACAACGGCAGCACGGCGATCGAGGTGCAGCGGGCGCTCAGCATGAGCGTCGATTTCGCGCACGACCGGTATGACCTGCTGCAGTTGTCCGGCGCATGGGCGCGCGAGCGCTATGTGCACAGGCGGCCGCTCGTGCCGGGGCTGCAGGCGGTGGAGAGCCGGCGCGGTTCGAGCAGCCATGTGCAGAACCCGTTCGTCGCCCTGCTCGAGCGGGGCGCGGACGAAGACCATGGCGACGTCTACGGCGTCAGCCTCGTGTACAGCGGCAGTTTCACGGCCGGCGTCGAGGTGGACCAGTTCCACACCTCGCGGCTGTTCATCGGCATCAATCCGTTCGACTTCGGCTGGCGGCTCGAGCCGGGCGAGTCGTTCCAGACGCCGGAAGCGGTGCTTGTCTTCTCGGCGGAAGGGCTCGGCGGCATGTCGCGCAAGTATCACGACTTGTACCGCTCGCGCCTGTGCCGCGGCACGTTCCGCGACAAGACGCGTCCGATTCTCGTGAACAACTGGGAAGCGACGTACTTCAATTTCGACGCCGACAAGATCGAGGCGATCGCCCGCGCGGGCAAGGAGCTCGGCATCGAGCTGTTCGTGCTTGACGACGGCTGGTTCGGCAAGCGCGACAGTGACAATTCGTCGCTCGGCGACTGGTTCGTCGATCGGCGCAAACTGCCGAACGGTCTGGAAGACCTCGTCCAGCGCGTGCGCAATCTCGACATGCAGTTCGGCCTCTGGTTCGAGCCGGAGATGGTGTCGCCGGACAGCGAGTTGTACCGCGCGCATCCGGACTGGTGCCTGCACATCGAAGGGCGACGCCGCACCGAGGCGCGCCAGCAGCTCATTCTGGACCTGTCGCGCGAGGACGTGCAGGACTATATCGTGAAGACGATCTCCGGCATTCTCTCGAGCGCGCCGATCACCTATGTGAAATGGGATATGAACCGGAACATGACGGAGATCGGCTCGGCGAAGCTGCCGCCGGAGCGCCAACGGGAAACGGCGCATCGCTACATGCTCGGTTTGTACAGCGTGCTGGAACGGATCACGTCGGCGTTTCCGCACGTGCTGTTCGAGAGCTGCTCGGGCGGCGGGGGACGTTTCGATCCGGGGATGCTCTACTACATGCCGCAGACGTGGACGAGCGACAACACGGACGCGATCTCGCGGCTCAAGATCCAGTACGGCACGAGCATCGTCTATCCGGTCAGCGCGATGGGCGCGCATGTGTCCGCCGTGCCGAATCATCAGGTCGGCCGGGTGACGCCGCTCGAGACGCGCGGCCACGTCGCTCTCTCCGGCAACTTCGGATACGAGCTGGATCTGACGAAGTTCACCGAAGAAGAGAAGGAGATCGTCAAGGCGCAGATCGCGCTGTACAAAGAAATCCGCCATCTCGTCCAGTTCGGCGACTTCTACCGGCTGCTCAGCCCGTTCGAAGGCAACGCGGCGGCCTGGATGTTCGTCGCGAAGGACAAACGGGAAGCGTTCGCCGTCTATGTGCAGATTCTGCAGGAACCGTATGCGCCGCTTGACCGTTTTCGGCTGAAGGGGCTCGATCCGAACCTCGATTATGAACTGGACCGGGACGGCCTGGTGTACGGCGGCGACGAGCTCATGAACGCCGGGATGCCGGTGCCGCAGTTCCACGGCGATTTCCGCAGCCGCGTCTACCGTCTGCGCGCGAAATAACGGCTGCTGGTGTGACAAAATCAGGTCATGCCGTTTGCCCTGCAACTTTTACGGCAACACTTTCGTCGAAAAGACGGAGGTGCTGAAATGACAACCAAGCGCAAAATCAGGTTGGTATTGCTGGCAGCCGCTCTGACGGCGGCGATGGCGATGACCGCATGCTCGGACAACAACGGCAATGCCGGCAACGGCGGCGCGCAAAACAACGGAACACCGCAGAATGAAGCGCCGCAGCAGGATAACGGCCAGACGGACGACGGGGGACAGACGGAACTGAAGGAAGGATCGGGCATTTATATCGGCCAGATCGATCCGCATTCGATCGAAATTGAAGTCGGCGGCACGCCGGTCGTGTTCCAGCTCGGTGAAGGCGTCGCGGACGTGCTCGAGGGCCTCAACCCGAACGATCCCGTCCAGTTCAAATATACGGAACAGCCCGTGGAAGGCGACGACACGCTGAAGGTGCTGACCATCACCGAACTTTCGCGCGCGGAAGGCGCGGGCGCCGGCGAAGATGCCGCACGGCTTCCCGAGACGAAGGAGCTGGACGTCGAGCTGGAAGGCATGCCGGAGAAACGTGAAGCGACGAAAGCGGTCGGTTCCGGCTACGCCATTTACGTTTTCCCGCAATTCACCTTCGACCCGGAGACGAACCGGATGAGCATGAACGTCGATTCGAATTACTATGTCGATATCGAGAAGCTGCCGGCCGGCTATGATCCGGATGAAATCCGGAACGCGGGCGAAGCTTGGGTGAAAGAAGGCGCGGGAACGGTCGAGGAATGGACGGGCGACCGGATCTACAAGCAGATGCAGGGCGCTTCCCTGTACTTGACCGGTCAGAAGACCGGATTGACCCGGACGTTCGTCGTGGAGACGATCGACGGCGCGGATTATGCATTGAAGTTCAATCAGCCGCAGGGTGAAGCTTCGGAAGGATTTCTGCCGCTTGCCTTTGCGTCGGTGAATTCCATCGTGAACACGAGCCGTTAAAGAAACGGTTGTCAGGAATGCCGTTTCGCCTTGACGGACAAGGCGAAACGGCTTTTCCTGTGGCATACATACCTGGGAGGGACTCATGGCATGAGAACGATCAAGATCGGCATTATCGGCAGCGGCGGAATCGCGCGGGCGCACGTGGAAGCCTACAAGCAGCTCCCGTACGTCGAAGTGGCGGCGGTGGCGGATGTTGTGCCGGGACGGGCGAAGCAATTTGCCGAGGCGCAAGGGCTGACGAACGCGGCGGCGTTCGATTCCCATGAAGAACTGCTCAAGCTGCCGCTCGACGGGGTCAGCATCTGCACGCCGAATGTCGCCCACTATCAGACGACGATCGATTCGCTGCGAACCGGCAAGCATGTGCTGCTCGAGAAGCCGATGTCGGTGACGCTCGCGGAAGCGGTGGATATGGTGGCCGCGCAGAAGGCGGCGGGCACGTTGCTGTCGATCGGTTTTCAGCCGCGCTACGATCCGAACATGAAGCTGCTCAGGGAGATCGTCCAGTCCGGACGTCTCGGCAATATCTACTATGTCGAAGTGGGCGGCGGACGCCGGAGGGGTATGCCGGGCGGCACGTTCATCCGCAAGGAGCTGGCCGGCGCCGGAGCGCTCGCGGACATCGGCTGCTATTCGCTGGACATGGCGCTGAACGCCCTCGGCCATCCGCGGCCGGTGACGGTATCGGCATATGCCTCGAACCTTTTCGGCCGGAACCCGAAGTATCATCCCGAAGCGGACAAGTTCGAGGTGGAAGATTTCGGCGTCGCGATGATCCGGTTCGAGAACGATCTGGTGCTGCAGTTCAAGATTTCCTGGGCCATGCACATGGACACGCTCGGTCCGACGCTCTTCCTCGGCACGGAAGCGGGGCTGAAGGTGACGCCGTACGGCACCGGCCCGTGGTCGGGCGCTTGGGACGGCAAAATCGGCTCGATGACGCTCTATCACGATGAATTCGGCACCCATACCCATACGGAGATTCCGCTGATCGAGCACAAGACGAACCTGTTCTTCGAGAAGGTGCGCGATTTCGCCGAAGCGGTGCGGGACGGCAAGCCGGCGCCGATTCCGGGCGAGCAGATTCTGATTCAGCAGGCGATCATCGACGGCGTGCTCCGCTCCGCGGAAGCGAAGCGGGAAGTGGAGATCAAGCTGCCGGAGTAAGCGTTGGACAGTCTGCCGGCGGGCGCGGTGCGGGCCGCTGCGATGCTGCCTGCCGGCGTCCGTCGCCGTCGGCTCCGGCGCCGCTTGCGGCGTTGCGGACCGTCTGCGCGCGTGCGAGGCGGTTTCCGCTGCCGGTACGGCCCGTGTCGAAAACGGCCGCAACAGGCGGCAAAACGGCCATAAATGTGGAAACGCTTGCAAAATGTTGTCGCCGACAATCGTCAGAAAAATGCGGCAATTCGTCGATTCGCGCGCTCGCCCGGGAAATAATCATTCGGGAAATACCGATTGCGGGCAACCGGGAACCGGCACTACGGAAGCGATGGACAAACTTGCGCCGGATGCGCTAACCTTGTATTGGAATACTGCCGGCCGGAGAGGCGGCGGCCGGCAAGAGAAAGGCTGAGCAGAAACGTGAAATTCAGACCCTGCATCGACTTGCACCAGGGTAAGGTCAAACAAATCGTCGGCGAAACGTTAAACGACAGCGGCCAGGGGTTGGTCGAGAACTTCGTTTCCGAACGCGAACCGGCCTATTATGCGGAACTCTTCCGGAAGGACGGCCTGACCGGCGGGCATGTGATCATGCTCGGACCGGGCAACGAAGAAGCCGCGGCGGAGGCGCTGGCCGCCTGGCCGGGCGGACTCCAGATCGGGGGCGGCATTACGGCGGACAATGCGGCGGCATGGCTCGAGCGCGGGGCGTCGCATGTCATCGTCACGTCGTATCTGTTCCAGAACGGGCGGCTTCGCGAAGATCATCTCGAGCGGATCGTCAGCGAGGTCGGCCGGGACCGGCTCGTCATCGACCTGAGCTGCAAGCGCAAGGACGGCCGCTGGTACGTTGTGACCGACCGCTGGACCGTGTTCAGCGATTTCGAGCTGAATGAAGCGAATATCCGCGGCCTTGAGCAGCACTGCGCGGAATTTCTCGTGCATGCCGTCGATGTGGAAGGGAAGCGTACCGGCATCCTCGCCGATCTGGCGGAGCAGCTTGCCGCCTGGATGACGATTCCGACCACTTACGCCGGCGGGGCGCGGTCGCTGGACGATCTGGCGTTGTTCCGGAAGCTGACGCAAGGCAAGCTGGACATTACCGTCGGCAGCGCGCTCGATCTGTTCGGCGGCGAACTGAAATACCGCGATGTCGTCGCTTTCTGCCGCGGCGAAATCGAATCATGAGACGGGGGATGGCGCCATGAAATTGAAGCAAGGCCAGAAACTGCTGTTCATCGGCGATTCGATCACGGACTGCGACCGCAGCAAACCGGACGGCGAAGGGCTGTTCGATGCGACCGGCCGCGGCTACGTGACGATCGTGGGCGCGCTGCTGACGTCCACTTATCCGGAGCTCGGCATCCGCGTCGTCAACAAGGGGATCAGCGGCAACACGGTGCGCGACCTGAAAGCGCGCTGGGAGACGGACGTCATCGCGCAGCGGCCGGACTGGCTTTCGATCATGATCGGAATCAACGATGTGTGGCGGCAGTTCGACGTGCCGTTCATCAAGGATTGGCACGTGTACATCGACGAATATGAGGCGACGCTGCGCGAACTGGTGCAAAGGACGAAACCGGGCGTAGAGGGGCTCGTCCTGATGACGCCCTTCTACATTGAGCCGAATGAAGCGGATGCGATGCGCGCGGCGATGGACCGATACGGCGCCGTGGTGAAGCGGATCGCCGAAGAGGAGGGGGCGCTGTTTGTCGACACGCAGGCGGCGTTCAATAAGGTGCTCGGGACACTGTATGCCGGCACGCTGGCTTGGGACCGCGTCCATCCGACGCAGGCCGGCCATATGATTCTGGCGCGGGCGTTCCTGAACGCCATCGGTTTCGATTGGTCCAAAATGGCGCAGTAACCGGAGCTCCGAACGATTCGAACGGACGGGAGCGTGTGCCCGAATGAGCCTGTTTCCGCAGCGGATCATGACCGGCCGATTCCGGCCGGTTGTGACCGCTTATTATTTTAAAGAGTGGCGCGGCTACGAGATGGACGACCATACGCATCCGTCGATGGAGATCATGTATGTGATCCGCGGAGCGTGCCGGGTGGAACTCGGTCCCGGCACCGACGGACGGCGTGCGTACGGACTCAAGAAGGGCGAGTTTATTTTCCTCAATGCCGCCGTTCCGCACCGCCTGGTCGTGCCGGAGACGTGCCGGATGCTGAATGTGGAGTTCCGTTTTGCCGAGCGGTCGGGCGGGCTGCCGTCGATCAGCGAGCTGGCGGCGGAAGATCCGGCGCTGGCCTCGCTCATCGCCTGTCCGCGCGATCATCTCGTGCTGCGCGAACCGCATGACATCTACAACGCGCTCAAGGCGCTCGTGCTGGAGCTGGACAATCCGGACGGCCGCGAGCCGCTGGTCCAGATTCTGTTGTCCGAACTGCTGCTTCGCATCGCGGCGCTGCACAAGGAATCGGAAGCGGCGGACGAGCCCGGCGCGGAGCGCTACGTGCGGCAGGCGGCCGCGTTCATGCACGAGCATTACGACCGGCCGCTGCGCATCGCGGACATTGCAGCAAGCGTGAACCTTCACCCGGTTTACTTGCAGCGGATTTTCAAGCGGTCGACCGGCCAATCCGTCATGGGCTACCTGACGGCATTCCGGATGGAGAAGGCGAAGATGCTGCTCCGACAGACCGACATCCCGGTGGCCGACATTGCGGATTACGTCGGCATCGGCAGCCGGCAATATTTTCACGACCTGTTCAAGAAACATGCCGGCATGACGCCCGCCGCCTACCGTCGTTCATTCGGGACAGAGCGCTACTCGGACATTTAAGTTTCGATTACGGACATATCGGCTGTCAAATGGCTGCGATTGCGATAACGCTTTCGCTCTCCCGTTGGTACAATGGGGATGACGGGCGTGAGCCCGGAGCCAACGAACGGGAGGGCGATTTGCTTGTCATTCAAAGTGGCGTTCATCGGCGCGGGCAGCATCGGATTTACGCGCAGTCTGCTGCGGGATCTGCTGTCGGTGCCGGAATTCCGGAACATCCGCGTTGCGTTTACGGACATCAGCGAACGTAACCTCGAGATGGTGCGCCAGCTTTGCCAGCGTGACATCGACGAGAACGGACTGTCGATCCGGATCGAGGCGACGACTGACCGGCGGGAAGCGCTGAAGGACGCGAAATATGTGCTGAACACGATCCGCGTCGGCGGGCTGGAAGCTTTCCAGACGGACATTGACATACCGCTCCGCTACGGCGTCGACCAGTGCGTCGGCGATACGCTGTGCGCGGGCGGCATCATGTACGGCCAGCGGGGCATCGCCGTCATGCTGGACATCTGCAAGGACATCCGCGAAGTGGCGGCGAAGGATGCGCTCCTGCTCAACTACGCGAATCCGATGGCGATGCTGACGTGGGCGTGCAACAAATACGGCGGCGTCCGTACAATCGGCCTCTGCCATGGCGTGCAGCACGGGCACAAGCAGATCGCCGATGTGTTCGGTCTGAAGAAAGAGGAAGTCGACATCATCTGCGCCGGCATCAATCATCAAACGTGGTACATCCAGATTCGGCACAAGGGCCGCGATCTGACGGGCGAGCTGCTCGAGGCGTTCGAGCGCCATCCGGTATACAGCCGGACCGAGAAGGTGCGGATCGACATGCTGCGCCGGTTCGGCTACTACAGCACGGAGTCGAACGGTCACCTGAGCGAGTATGTACCGTGGTACCGGAAGCGCCCCGAAGAGATCCGCGACTGGATCGATCTCGGGAGCTGGATCAACGGCGAGACAGGGGGCTACCTGCGCGTCTGCACCGAAGGCCGGAACTGGTTCGAGACGGATTTCCCGAATTGGCTGAAGGAGCCTCCGCTCAAGTTCCGTCCGGAAGACCGCGGCTACGAGCACGGTTCGTTCATCATCGAGAGCCTGGAGACGGGCCGCGTCTATCGCGGACATTTCAACGTCGTGAATGGCGGCGTCATCTCGAACCTGCCGGACGACGCGATCGTGGAAGTGCCGGGCTATGTGGACGCGAACGGCATCTCCATTCCGCATATCGGCGATTTGCCGCTCGGCCCGGCCGCCGTCTGCAATGCCAGCATCAGCGTGCAGCGGCTCGCCGTCGAAGCGGCGGTGCGCGGCGACGACTTCCTGCTGCGCCAGGCGTTCATGATGGACCCGCTCGTCGGCGCGGTGTGCAATCCGAAGGAAATCTGGCAGATGGTCGACGAGATGCTTGTCGCACAGGAGCAATGGCTGCCGCAATACAAGGAGGCGATTGCGGCGGCGAAAGCGCGGCTCGAAGCCGGTCGGGCGGCGGGCACGCTCATTCCGACGCGCGACTATCAAGGCGCGGCGCGGCTTAAAGTGAAGACGGTCGAAGAGATGGAGCGCGACCGCGAAGAGGCGACGAAGAACGCGGCCGCGGCGGACAAGGGGCAGGACCGCGAGAAGGCGAAGCACTAGAAGCTGTGGCCGATGCCGAACTCGTCGGACGGCGCGCCGGTTGCGCCGCGCTGCCGGTACTCCATCGGCGTGCAGCCGAACCGCTGCTTGAACACCGTGTTGAAGTAGCTCATATTGTTGAACCCGACTTCATAAGCGATGTTCATGATCTTCTTGTCGGTGGAGCGGAGCAGGATCGCGGCCTGCCGGACGCGGTACAGGTTGATGTACTCCACCGGGGTCGCCGCCGTGATCCGCTTGAAGAAGCGGCAGAAGTATGCTTCGCTCATCGACACGGTCGAGGCGAGCTCGCGAAGCCGGATCGGCTCGGCATAATGGCGCTCGATATATTCGAGCGCCTCTTTGATGCGCTCCGTCTGCTGGTCTGCGCCCGCGCGGCGCGCCTGCTCCGTGCGTGAAGCCATCCTTAGCAGGAGCGCCATGCAAGTCTGGAGCATGCCGCGGACGGCCAGCTCGTACCCGTGCGGTCTCGCCCGGTCAATTTCAAACAATTGCTTCAAGATATCCAGCAAGGCGGCGCTGTCCCCGTTCATCCGGTCGAGATGGACGGGGACTTCGTATTGCCGTTCCAGCAGCGGGCGGATATACCGCTGGTGGATGAGATCGGGGGCGCTGCCCGACAGCAGATCCGCATGGAACACGGCGGCGGAGAAGGAACAGCCCTCCTCGCCGGCCACCGAGCCGGAGTGCAATTCGCCGCTGCCGACGAAGATCGCTTCACCGGCTGACACCGCATAGTCCTTCGTCCCCACGCGAAGGTTCGCCCGGCCTTCCGTTACCATGAAAAATTCCAGCTCGTCGTGCCAATGCAGATCAAGCAGCGGCTGATCCGGCGGACAATGGAAATGATACATCCTGACCGGAAAAGCGGGGCTGCCGTGCCGGCGGGCTTCCTTCAGCAGCGCTTTGTTCATCGGGATGGTCCTCCTTGGGACGTTCCGGAGCAAATTAGTCAAAATCCTGATATAATCAGACAAAAATCAGGGATGAAGGCGTTGCCAGACGACAATATCATTATAGGCAGAGCAAGGGAGGGATCGCAAATGAAGTTTACCGACGGTTATTGGATGGTGCGCAAAGGCGTCGAAATTCAATATCCGACCGAAGTGCGCGACGTGGTGGTCCATGACGGCGCCGTGTCCGTGTACAATGCGACCAAGTTCGTCCGCACCAAAGGCGACACGCTGAACGCTGCGCTGCTCACGTGCGAAATCAGCTCGCCGCTGCCGGACGTTCTTCGCGTGAAGTGGTACCATCATGCGGGATTGCGGGAGAAGGGGCCTCGTTTCACCATCAACGCGGATGTGAACCACAAGGCGGAGATCGAGCGGCACGAAGATCATGTAACGGTCAGAAGCGGCCGCCTGACGGCGCGGATCAAGCAGCCGGCCTGGGGATTGGAGTTTTTCTACGACGATCGCCGCATCACCGGCACGGGCGTAAAAGGAGCGGGCTATATCCTGGATCACGGCAAACCGTACTTCCGCGAAATGCTCGATCTCGGCGTCGGCGAACTGGTTTACGGTCTCGGCGAACGGTTCACCCCGTTTCTCAAGAACGGACAAGTCGTCGACATCTGGAACGAGGACGGCGGCACGGCCAGCGAGCAGGCGTACAAGAACGTGCCGTTCTATCTGTCGAGCGGCGGCTACGGCGTGTTCGTGAACCATCCGGAGCGCGTCTCTTTCGAGATCGCGTCCGAAATCGTCTCGAAGGTCGGCTTCAGTGTCGAAGGCGAATCGCTCGAGTATTTCATCGTGGGCGGCGAGACGCTGAAGGATGTGCTCGACAACTATACGAAGCTGACCGGCAGACCGGCGCTGCCGCCGGCGTGGTCGTTCGGGCTGTGGCTGACGACGTCGTTCACGACGGATTACGACGAGGCGACGTGCAAGAGTTTCATCGACGGCATGGCCGACCGGAACATTCCGCTGCATGTTTTCCACTTCGACTGCTTCTGGATGAAGGAATATCAATGGTGCGATTTCGAGTGGGATCCCGCCATGTTTCCCGATCCGGAAGGGATGTTGAAGCGGCTCAAGGCGCGCGGCCTCCACATCTGCGTCTGGATCAACCCGTACATCGCGCAGAAGTCGCCGCTGTTCAAGGAAGGGATGGAGCGCGGCTACCTCGTCAAGCGGCCGAACGGCGACGTCTGGCAATGGGATATGTGGCAGGCGGGCATGGGGCTTGTCGACTTTACCAACCCGGATGCGGTGCGCTGGTATCAGAGCAAGCTGAGACGGCTGCTCGACATGGGCGTGGACTGCTTCAAGACGGACTTCGGCGAGCGGATTCCGACCGACGTCGTCTGGTTCGACGGCTCCGATCCGCAGAAAATGCACAACTACTACACGCATCTCTACAACAAAGCGGTATTCGAGTTGCTCGAGGAATACCGGGGCAAGGGCGAAGCGATGCTGTTCGCCCGCTCGGCGACGGCCGGCGGACAGATGTATCCGGTCCACTGGGGCGGCGACTGCTCGGCGAACTACGATTCGATGGCCGAGACGCTGCGCGGCGGCCTGTCGCTCGGCCTCAGCGGCTTCGGATTCTGGAGCCACGACATCAGCGGTTTCGAGCGGACGGCACCCGCCGACATTTACAAGCGCTGGGTCGCCTTCGGGCTGCTCTCCTCGCACAGCCGCCTGCACGGCAACGAATCGTACCGCGTCCCGTGGCTGTTCGACGAGGAGTCGGTCGACGTGCTCCGTTTCTTCACCGAGCTGAAATGTTCGCTCATGCCGCATCTTTTCACCTATGCGGTCGAAGCGAAGGAGCGCGGCCTGCCGATGATGCGCGCGATGGTGCTCGAGTTCCCGGACGATCCGACTTGCCACTATCTCGACCGGCAATACATGTTCGGGGAGCGGCTGCTCGTAGCGCCGATCTTCAATGACCGGGGCGAAGTGCTGTACTATGTGCCGGAAGGGCGCTGGACGAATCTGTTGACCGGCGAGACGGTCACCGGCGGCAAATGGTACCGCGAGAAGCACGGCTACATGTCGCTTCCGCTGCTCGTCCGTCCGAACTCGTTGATTGCCATCGGCGCGAACAACCAGCGGCCGGACTACGATTATGCGGACAACGTGACGTTCCATCTGTTCGAGCTGGAAGACGGTCAGACGGCCAAAGCGGTCGTTCACGATCTGCAAGGCTGTCCGGTTCTGACCGTCAGCGCATTCCGCACCGGCGGCACCATCGAAATTGCAGCGGATGGCGCCGTAAAACCGTGGCACGTCGTGCTGCGCGGTATCCAAGGTACGCCGTCGGTTGAAGGCGCATCGGCGGAAGCGACGCCTCAAGGGATAAAGCTGTCACCGGCTGCCGGCACACCCCGCGTCGTGGTTCAAATCTAGCATCGATGTGATGAAAATCGTTCAAACCCGCGTAAGCATGATGGACATGCAAGCGCGGGTTTTTGTCGTCTGTGTGCTTGGGGCGTTTGACGGATTGACAATTGTTACGGGAAAGAGTGATCACACGTCGGGAAATCCGGTTGGGCAGGCGAATTCTACTTTGAATGCCATGCATCGGGGCTTGATTCGGGCGGCGATTTTGCTTATTATATATATCCGCTGCGGCTCGATCTCATTCTGAGCTTGCAGGAATGTAAATATTCCAGAAAAAAACTTGTTGCAAACTCCTGATGAACTGTGATATATTATAAAAGTCGCCGCTGAAACGGCGGACGGCGAGAGGGCTCCTTGAAAACTGAACAACGAGCTTGAGTTGCCCGTCTCCTTTGGAGACGAAGCAAAGCGCGAACGTACGAGATGAGTCAATCGACTCTTGCCTTTAATGGAGAGTTTGATCCTGGCTCAGGACGAACGCTGGCGGCGTGCCTAATACATGCAAGTCGAGCGGAGTTTTCGCGGACGGAAGCCTTCGGGTGGATGTTGCGA
>NZ_QEWA01000031.1:0-97428 GCF_003390775.1 Thermobacillus sp.
CCCACAGACGCAACCTTGCTGCAGGACGGCGTCAAAGTCATCACCCACCTGGTGCGGAAGATCCGCCAAGTCGCTTCCCATGCCGCGCAAGGCTTTGAAGACCGTACCGCCGAGATCAAGGAGAAGATTCTGTCCATCGCTAAGGTACTTCGCCGCCGCAGCCGGGAGTCTTGGGAAGAAGTCGACCGGATCACCGAAAGCGTCATCGAAGTGACGGAAGCCGTGGTCGAGCAAGCAAACGCGGTTGTCGCAAAAATACGGGAGACCGGCAAACGGATGGCGCAACAGAGCAAAGGGCGGCTTCAAACAGCCATCACGCTGACCGGCCAACTGATCCGCCAAGCCAAGCAAGTCGTATCGGGGACGCGGGTCATCCCGGATCGCATCGTCAGCTTTTTCGATCCGGAAGCCCGGCCGATCAAGAAAGGCAAGTTAGCCAAAGGAACGGAGTTCGGGTATAAAGTCCGGATTGACGAAACGGAGAGCGGCTTCATTACCGGATATGCCGTGTACAATGGCAACCCGGCGGACGATGAACTGCTCATTCCGGCGGTCAAAGCCCACATCGAAACATTCGGCGTCGCCCCAACAGCTGTCGCGACGGATCGCGGTTTTTCCAGCAAGAAAAACGAATCGGCAGTGACGGCGCTCGGCGTCAAACGGGCCAGCTTACCCCGAAAGGGCAAGAAAGGCCAGGCGAGAACGGAACATGAAAACCAACCTTGGTTCAAAGACTTGCAGCGCTACCGTGCAGCAGGAGAGGCCAGGATCAGCCTCCTCAAGCGAAAGTACGGTTTAGGCCGCAGCAGGTACCGGGGCCTTGTCGGCTCAAAAAGCTGGGTCGGGTTCGGAATCCTGACCCACAACCTGGACAGAGCGGCCAAAATGCTCGCGAAGGCAGCAAAATAAGGAAGAATAAGGTAAATGGGCAGTCCTGAAAAAGGATGGGGATGAGGTGATGTTCACGATCGGACTTTTTCAGGAGCAACTAAATAAGAAAACTGTGTGGCTACTCTATTTGCTCAAGCACGTTTCTTCCGAAAGAAATCCGGATACGACTCCTTGAACCGGTCGATCATCCAATCCTTGCGCGCTTCCCGCCAGTCGGCATGCTTGCCCAAGCTTTGAATCCGCCAATACAATGGCGGGTGGAGCATAAATTGAAATTCCAGCAGCCGCCAAAACCACTTGTCCCGCTCCAAACTTGACGGCACTGGCGAATCGGTGCGCCCTTCCGGCAGACTGTAGACAACCGACCTTTCGCTGTCTCGCTCCTGGGCGCGGGCCAAATCCGCCAGTCCGTCTGCCATTTGCCGATACCCTCCGGAAAGCAGAGCGGCCCCCAGGTGATCCGCCCTGACTTCGCACCATTGAGAACAAAAAGACAAATAAACGGGAAAAACAAACATCAGCGCATACACCAGCACAAAGAGGAGAAAAGCATAGTTTTCAGCAAGCCACTTCAGTTCTGTAAAATACAAATATACCAACCCGCCCAAACCGACGAAAAACGCAAGCCGCGCCAATTGATTCAGGAGCACGTCGCGTTTTTTCACATGAACCGCCTCGTGCGCCAGGATCGCTTCTACTGTATCCGGCGGCAGGCGCAAGGTGGCCGACGTCAGCATGATCGCCGCGCGGCCGATATTCATGCCCATCGCCATCCCGTTGTAAACCGGCGAATCCACAACAAACAGCCGCGTGCGGGGAATGCCCGCCCTTTTCAATATCGCCTGCGCCCGGTCATGAAGTTCTCCCTCGGCAAGCAGTTCCGCGTCCGTCGCTGCGATCAAAACACGGTCGGACACGTACAGATTCAGCGCCCACCACAAGAGGACAAACACCGCAGCGGCCCAGGCAGGCACATCCAGCCAGATCAGCATAAGCAGCAGTCCCGTATACGCGGAGATGCCTTTAACCGTAACGGCAAAATACCCTTTCCAGAACAGACGCTTAAGCACGGCAGGATGCCAAAGCGGCAGGACATCCTTTGTATGCTGAAGATTTAATGCACCAGGAACAACATGCTGCGGGCTGTCACCGACGCTCGCCTTGAAAGCTGCCTGTTTGCCATATGGCGCAAACACGTTTTTCCAATCGTTCACTTGCCGCGGGGTGATAAAAACATTTTCTCCGGGAAAGGAAAGCCTGAGTACCTCCCCAAATGAACTTGTATAATCCCGGTTTTCCGAAAAAAACGTAAACAGGGGATGCAGTTTCAGCAAATCCGGCCTGGATTCGCTCAGCACTTCCTTGACATCCTTCAGCGGATAATTCCGTGGCTGAAACAAGGAGAAGATGACCAGTCGTTCTTCTCCCGGCAGCCAATACAATCGGGCAGAGAAAAAATTGCCTATCCGCTCAATCATTTTCGCCAACACGGATAAAAGCGTCATGCCGGCAATCAGTTTGGCGGCAACATAGCTGTCCGGGGCCAGCAGGAAAAACAGGACGGCTCCCGAACAAACGATGAGCGCGAGCCCCAGATCGGCGGCGATGCGCCTTTGATCTTTGTCCTGCAGCAATTCCACGGCATCAGCTTCCCGCAGTTTGCGCTCCAATTCCTTGTACTTCTCTCTTTTTTGCCGATCGGCAAGCTGACCAAAATTTCCGTAAGCGCTGGCCCCAAGCGTGAGCAAGATGGACGCCTGTCCGAACGGAAACACGATAAACAAACAGGCGATCACTGCGGCGGCAAACAAAATCTCCGCCGCGGAGGCGATTTCTTTCGGCAGCAGCACGGCAACCAGGTTGGTGAGAATGGCCAGAAATACAACAAGCACAATGGCCGGCATATCGGGCAGCACATGACCAGGGAACGCGTTGTCAAGCACGTTTTACGATCACTCCCCTGTGTACAATGCCATGCTGTCCGCCAAAGCCGTAAACTGTTCGAGCGTCAGGTTCGGATCGACGAATACGATCGAATAATTCAAGCCGTTTTCCTGCCATACAAGCGAGCGGAAATCCCCCATTTCCATATAGGTTCCTTCCTGGCCGCGAACCGTGACGGCCTCCTCTCCCGGAAGTCTGCCGATATCTTCTCCGCTGTCTTCCGGGGACGGAAACACGGTCATCGTAAACGAGGGAAGCCCGTCCTTCTGGTAATCGAAGTTCACTTCTTTGCGCTTCAGTTCGCCCGCAAGCTCCGCCAGTTCAATCCTGGAGATGGAAAGGCCGCCGCTTTCCGGGAAATAAAGAAATGCTGCGCCGATATTTTCCGCCGCTTCCGCAAGCGTCACTTCCGTGGTCCGGTTCATCTCTTCCAAATCAACGATCTGCACATGTTCCGGCAGTTCCAGGACGAACGTCTCGGCGGGAATCGCGGGGTTCAAATCGACCTTGGTCAGCACCATTTCACTCCGCACATCGCCGGAAGCGGAAACCATTTTGAGCACCATCCAGTTTTCCTTGTCAATCCACAGCTCCTGATCGCCGATCAGACTGTCCTTGTCTTTCGCTTTGGCGTTCAGACGGTAGGCCTCTCGCCCGGCAATTTTCTCTTCACCGCCGCCCGTGATCTCGTGCGTGTCCCGGATCATGTTCAGGAGCTGTTCCGCCTGGTGTTTCGGCGACATTTGATTCAGTTCGGACAATTCCGCGTTTTCGATGAGAAACGCCTGATTCGTCTCCGGTTGGTAACTGATCAGTTTCGCGCCGTCATGCACGGCAATACTTTTTCCGCTGCCGTCGGCATCCTGCGTTTCGGTTCGTCTTTGGCCTTCCTCGCTGACCCACTCTTTCAAGAGGATGCGTTCCGTTTCTTTGCCGCCTTCAACCGTCCTCATCTCCGCTTCCAGATAATACGACGCCGGTTCCTTCGCGCGTTCCAGCGCGTTGTTGATCACCTGCTCCGGCAAAAATGGACTGCCCGAAGAACAACCGAAAAGCCCCATTGCCAACACTCCGACCCCAAACATTCCCGCAATATTCCTTAACCTTGTGAATTTCACCGTTGTTCACCTTCTCTTGTTGTTTTCGGCAGGAAGCAGACGACACAAGTTCCGCCTCCCTTCTGCGCAAAAATGTGCACCGTTCCACCATGCTTCCGGATGATCTGGCGGGTGATGCTGAGTCCGAGGCCCGTCCCCCGCTCACCGTTTTTGCTCCGTACCTCATCGGCCTGGTAAAGCGGCTCGAACACGCGGGACAGTTGTTCTTCATCCATGCCTTCGCCTTCATTCTGCACAATGAGATAGACGCCGTCCTCCTTATGCAGCTCTGCCTGATTCGTGACGAAGGAGAACAGGCCTTCCGGCAGCGGTCGGCCGGAGGAGACTGCGGCGAGCAAAATATTCGCTCCAGGCTTCGTATGCCGGACGGCATTGCTCATCAGATTGTCCGCCACACGCATCATCTGGCGCGGATTGATGCGGACAGTTCCCGTCACATCACAATGCACGCGCAGGCAAATGTTTTTCTCCCGGCATATCGGCTCGTAACCGGATAAAAGCATATCGAAAAATTCTTCACCGTCTACCTCGGCAAGCTCCATTTCGTATGCCGGCGACTGAAGCAGGGTATACACCGTCAAATCATCGAGCATCTGTTTCATGTAATCGGCTTTTTCGGCAATGATCCTGCTGTACTCCTCACGATCCTCAGCCTTCAGCTCATTTGGCAAAGCCAAAGATTCGGCATAGGCGCGAATCGACGTCAGCGGCGTTTTCAAATCGTGGGAGATGCTTGCGATCAGCAATTCTTTTTCTTGCTGCTGTCTGGCAATCTTCTCGTGAGCCTCTTCGATTTGCCGGCGCATCCCGTAAAAATGCTTCGTCAATTCGCCGATCTCATCGTTTCCCGATGGCATTTCCTCGAACGGTTCCCGCCGGGCGAAGGCGGTCATCTGCTCCATCAGGCGGTTCAACCTGCGGTTCAACTTGCGGTTGACGAACCACACGACGGTCAAATAAATCAGCACAACCCCCCCGGCGAACACGAACGCCACCCAACGCGTGCGCTTGCCCACTCCCGCCGCCCACTCGTCCCGGCTCAACTGAAGTTCGAAAAACCCGGCCAGCTCATTGCCGTTAAACACCGGCTGCTTGTAACGGTAAGCGCGGAAGCCTTGTTCAAGTGTATACAAATTTTCGTACAATTGTTTCCGGCCGAGGGCAAAATGCGGCGGAACCTGCAACGGATTGGACGTATACAGCACAAGTCCGTCGCGGTTAAAGAGCACGATGGAAACTTGGGGGCTTACCAATTTTTCTATCTGTGGCCGTTCAATGTTCGGCTGGTACAGCGCGGGGTTGTCCAGAACGGACACGATCCGGTTCAGCTGCAGAGACTTTTGAACGTATTCTTCCACATTCCGATCGTTGTGGTATATGTTGATCCAGGCAAATAACAAATACGCCGCGGCGAGCGGGAGGAGCATGACGACAAAGTACGAAAGCAGGAGCCATGTTTTGATTTTCATATCGGCTCACCGATAAACCGGTAACCTTTGCCCCAGACCGTTTGAATGAAAGATGGATTTTTCACCGGATCGGCGAGTTTTTCCCGCAGCGATTTGACATGGACGGTGACGGTATGCAAGCCTTCGGCTTCAGCTTGCTGCCACACATGCTGATACAGCTCGTTTTTCGTGAAAACGGTCCCCGGGTTTTGCGCCAACACCTTCAAAAGCGCAAATTCTTTCACCGTCAAGGGGATTTCCCGGCCATTGAGCAGGGCTGTTTCCTGATCCCAGTGAATGGTCAGGCCAAGCGCATAATCCGTCTTGTCCGCGAGCTTCGGCATGCCTTGGTAACGCCGCCAGCGCCGCAAGTGGGACTCCACCCGCGCTTTCAGTTCCCCCAGGCTGAAAGGCTTGGCCACATAATCATCCGCACCGATATGAAGACCTTCAACTTTGTCCTCATCTTCTTTGCGGGCGCTGATGATGATGATCGGAACATCGCTTTGCCAGCGGATATTTTTGCACAGATCAAAGCCGTCCATTTCCGGCAGCATGAGATCGATAAGAACCAGATCATAAGCACGGTCCTGAAAATCTTCCCAGCCTTCTGCCCCCGTGGTCGCCCATGTCACTTCGTATCCTTCACGAATGAACGTGTCGCGGATTACACGGGCAATTTCCGAATCATCTTCAACCAGCAGCAGTCGCGCTTTCATCGGCAGCTCCTCCTGTGAACCAATGTAGCATATTTATGTGCAGTTCCTGCTTATTTTATCTTTTCTTTATAAATCTAAGGTCAACCGGACGCCAGTCCGTCAGTGTCAAGCTAGCGTGGGCTGTCGTTTAAGATGCTTGGAACGCGAACTCCGAAGGAACCTCTACCTCCGGAATCGCTTTGCCTCGTTCTTTGAGCGGCAGAGAGATCAGGATACTCCCTCAACCACTGAACAATACGTTGTTCCATACCTCATGTAACTTAGAGCCTATCCGAAAACCATTATAAGCAAGTAGGAAAACGGTGGAACATGTCGAATTCCTTCAAGAGAAGCACTTGGAGGAGATCGTCATGGCAAATGCACCGAAGCAACTCTTTTCGATTCCCGATGAACTGTGGGAGAAAATCCAACCTTTGCTACCGGAGGAACCGCCAAAACCGAAGGGCGGTCGTCCGCGCATGGATGATCGTCAGGCGATGACGGCGATTTTTTACGTGCTCCGCACGGGCATCCCGTGGAAAGCGTTGCCCCGTCAAATGGGGGCCGCCAGTACGGTGCATGACCGCTTTCAATATTGGCAGGAACAAGGCGTATTCAAACGGATGTGGGGGGCCGGGTCGCAAGCGTACGACGAGGCCAGAGGAATCGAATGGACCTGGCAAGCGGTGGACGGAGCCATGACCAAGGCTCCGCTTGGGGAAAAAAAAGACGGGTCCTAACCCGACGAATCGCGGCAAGCCTGGAACCAAGCGGAGTTTGTGGACGGATGGACGCGGCATGCCCTTGGGCGTCGTCGTCGATGGGGCGAATCGTTACGATATGAAACTGCTGGGGCCCACGCTGTCCGAGCCGGCTGCTCCGCGACCGGAACCGGACGCGAAGAACCCGCAGCATTGGTGCCTGGATAAGGGATACGACTATCCGATCATCCGCGAACAAGTGGCCGAGTTGGGATTATGTCCTTCATTTGCGTTCGCGCGGCGAAGAGAAAGAAGAAAAAGCGGCGATTCCCGGATACCGGGCCAGACGATGGGTGGTCGAACGGACCCCCTCCTGGATGAATCGCTTTCGCCGCTTGCTCATTCGTTGGGAAAAGAAAGTGGAGAACTACGAGGCCATGCTCCATTTTGCCTGCGCCTGGATTTGTTTCCGCTGCGCAGAGGTTTTCGGATAGGTGCTAAGTACTATTCTGGTTAACTTATTTCGAACCGCCATATATGTACCTCCGATAAGCCAACTTCTCTTAGAAAAATACTACCACTGAGATTTACGAGCTTGAGCCTATCCGATTTGCCTCTATTCACTGACCTAAAGTATACGATTTACGAAGTTATGGTATCAATACCCAATTTGTTGAGAAGCATCACAAAAGACCTGTGTATTTGGCGAAATGAACCTCATTCTTCAAGGTCCCCCTTGCACTTCTGCCTCTTTACGCAGGCGGGCGATTATGGAGTCGCGTTCGGCGCGAATAGCTTCGATTTCTTGAACGATTTCAGCGCGGCGCTTGGGTGAAGTCCGGCGGTGGCCGCTCTCGAGTACCAGCTTGAGATGGCGCTGGGCGAGGGAAGCAGATGCCGCTCGGTGGCGGGGTCGATAATCCAGCAGGTAAAGACGGATGGGCTTGGACATGAAAATACGCCTCCTCGGAAGTTTGTTGTATGTTAACTTCCGGGGGGGCGTGTTTTCAAGATATGAGGTGTTTTTGAGTGACGGGTAGAAGAGCTATACAATGCCAGATCGCTCAAGCGCCGCAACAACGGCTGGACGGAGCCGCCAGATGAAGTAACCTTTTTCATTTAGTATGCGATCTGGGTCGCCGTCAAACAAAACATTCCAGAATCGTTTTCCGCCTTTCGTGTTCGGTGGTGGTTCTTTACCAAGTCGCTTATACACACGTCTGGAAATTCGGCGGTTTATAGCAGTCACCCGTTGTTGTGGCACTCCGCCGAGTGCTTCACCGATTTCAGTAGCACTGGACTGATGATTCGGCTGGCTGTACACAAATGCTAGCATTTCCCTTCCAGTTTCATCCACGATTTCTGGATCACTTAGCAAAGAAAGCCATTCCTCTTCGGTCAGTTGCAACGGGTCTTGATAATGCCATGAATTAGACATGGATCTACCCCCGTTCAAAAAGAAGTCAGCTTTGAGATAATGCTAAGGGTATCCTGAACAGAAACTATTACCCAGCCGATATAATATATATCGACGAAAAGGACTGAAAATTTAATTGGGCAGGCTGTCGCACCTCAGCTACTATTTACGAACCAACAAAATTACCGACTCCACATGCCCCGTATGCGGGAACATGTCCACCGGCTGCACCTCCACGGTGCGGAAGCCGCCCGCTTCGAGCACCGCGAGATCGCGCGCCAGCGTCGCCGGGTTGCACGACACGTACACGACCCGCTTCGGCCGCATCCGCACGATCGTGTCGAGCAGCTTCGCGTCGCAGCCTTTGCGCGGAGGGTCGACGACGATCACATCCGCCGTCACGCCTTCCTCACGCCAGCGCGGAATGACCTCTTCCGCGAGCCCGACTTCAAAATCAGCATTATCAATCCCGTTCAAAGCCGCGTTGCGCCGCGCATCCTCGACCGCCTCCGGCACCGACTCGACGCCGTACACCTTGCCCGCGTGCCGCGCCAGGAACAGCGAGATCGTGCCGATGCCGCAGTACGCGTCGATGACCGTCTCGCGCCCCGTCAAGCCCGCGTATTCGACCGCCTTCCGATACAGCGTCACCGTCTGCGCCGGGTTCACCTGATAGAACGACCGCGCCGAGATCGCGAACCGGATGCCGTCGAGCTCGTCGTAGATGACGTCGCTCCCCCACAGCACCCGCGTTTCGTCGCCGAAGATCACGTTCGTGTTCCGCGTGTTCACGTTTTGCACGATACTGCGCACATCCGGCAAAGCGCGCCGGATGCCTTCGACCAGCTCATCCACGCGCGGAATGCGCGTCCCGTTCGTGACGAGCACGACCATCGTCTCGCCGGTTACAACACCGGTCCGCACGACGACGTGCCTGAGCAGCCCGCGGCCGGTCGTCTCGTCGTACGCGCGGATGCCGAGCCGCGTGCCGAGCGCCTTCACCAGGCGCACCGCCTCGTCGTTCCGCTCGTGCTGGATGACGCACGCGTCCATGTCGATGATGCGGTGCGAGCCCCGCGCATAGAACCCGCCGATCAGCGAACCCGCCGCGCCGTCGGCCATATCGGCCTGCGCCATGCCGATCGGCACCTGCGCCTTGTTCCGGTAGCGCCACGGCTCGGCCATGCCGATCGTCGGGTGCACGACGACGCCCTCGCCCGCAACATCCGCCACCCGCAGCTTCCCGATCCGCGTCAGGCTGTCGATCACATGTTGCCGCTTCCACGCAAGCTGCGCCGCATAATCCATATGCTGCAGCTGACACCCGCCGCACTGCCGATAGATCGGACACGGCGCCTCCACGCGGTCAGGGCTGGCCTGAAGCAGCTCCAGCATTTTGGCGTAGCCGTACTGCTTCTTCACCTTCAGCACCTTCGCCTTAATCCGTTCGCCCGGCAGCGCGCCCTGCACGAACAAGGTAAAACCATCCGCCCGCCCCACGCCTTCGCCGTCCTGCGTCAGACCGATGATGTCGAGCGTTACTTCGTCGTTTTTTCTCACCGGCACATCCGTCGTTGTTCTCACTGCCTGACCCCATTCCGCTTCACTTGATCACGTCAAGAAAATAACGTCAAGCGGCCGCCGCGTCACAACTGCGTGCCCGCGATCAGCCGCTTGCGATAAGACGCAATGCCCTGCTCATCCACGAAAATCTCGAGATGCCCCTTCAACACCGTGAACGTGCACGGCAGCGTGCCGCCGTACTCGCCGTCCAGGTTGAGCTGCACATGATCCTCCGTCGTCACCTTGATATGCCGCGACCGGAAATGCATGATGAGCGGATCGTTCAAATGCTCGCCCCGAAGCGCCAGCGTCGCCACCCGGAGGAACTCGGCGAGATTGCATTTCTTCAGAATGATGACTTCGAACAGCCCGTCGTCGATGCTCGCATCCGGCGCCAGCCGCTCGAACCCGCCGACCGAATTGCTGTTGCAGATCAGGAACAGCATGATCTTCTCGTGGATCTCGCCGACGCCTTCCGCCTCGATCCGCACCTTGGTCGGCCGGAAGTTCACCATTTTCTCGATGCCTTTCATATAATAGGCGAGCTGCCCGATCATCGTCTTCAGCTTGCTCGGCACCTCGTAGGACAGCTCCGTCAGCGAACCGCCGCCGGCGATATTGATGAAATACCGGTCGTTCGCCTGCCCGAGGTCGATCGTCCGCTTGTACTGGGCGACGATCAGGTCGACCGCGTATTCCCAGTGCTTCGGGATGCCGACCGCCCGCGCAAAATCGTTCGTCGTCCCGAGCGGCAGGATGCCGAGCGGCGGCCGTTTCTCATGGCGCGCCATCCCGTTGATCACTTCGTACAGCGTCCCGTCGCCGCCCGCGGCGATGATCATGTCGAAGCCGCGCTCGATCGCCTCCGAAGCCGCAATCGTCGCGTCCCCTTCGCCGGTCGTCGCGTGGCAGCTCGTCTCGATGCCGCCCCGCTCGAGCCGTTGCAGAATGTCCGGCAGCCTTCGTCTGATCTCTTCGCGGCCGGACGTCGGATTATAAATGAGTCTAGCCCTTTTGACTGCCAAGCCAACCCCCGCCTCATCCATGGCATCGGCCGGTAGGCCGCTTCCACCATTGTAGCCGGATTCGGCGTCCGTTTCCAGTTAACCTTCCGTGAAAAAAATAACCCCGCCGAACCGGCACGTTTTCCGTTTCAGCCCGACTGCCCGATACCGCCCAGCCAGCCTTCGAGCTGCCGCTCCATCCACCGGGAAATCGCCGGATTCGGCAGCAGCGCCTTGCCGTTGTACCGGTAGTCGAACCCGGACAGGCGCGCGGGAATCACCGTGTTCGTGAAATAACCGCGCGACAGAAACAGCGGCGCCACGATGACCGCGTCCGTCTCCGGTCCCGCGGCCGGCACCGCGCAGCAGCCGTCCGCCGTCGCTGCGCCTCCCGTGCGCGCCTGCCGCTTCGTCAGCGCCCGCATGACGCAGGCGGCCTGATCCGGCAGCAGCATCGCCGTCTCCGCGCGGGCGAAGCCGCCCAGCTCCCGCACGCGCGCAGCGAGCTTGCGCATCCCGTCCCGCCAGATGCGGTTCAAGCCGCGCTCGCGGCTGCCGTGCGCGATGAGCAGCAGCGCCTCCCGTTCCGGCGCGGTCGACAGCTCGCGCACGTTGTCCGCGATCAGCTCCGCGATGATCGGGTCGTCGTCGATCGGCAGGCCGACCGTGACGCGCGCCCGCCGCACCCGAAACGGCTCGAGCTCGCCTTCGCGGAACGCGGCCGGCGGCAGGCCGAACGCCTGCCGGATGTCGTCGACATGCGTGCTGCCCGACGATACAAAAAGCGGCAGCACGAACATCTCATCCACGCCGCGCGCTTCCAGCTCGTCGATCCCGTCCTGGATGAGCCGTCCTTCCACGCATTCCAGGAACGACGAAACGATCGGCACGCCTTCCGGCAGCCGCACGTCTCTGACCGCTTCGTCGACCAGCCGGACCCATTCCGCGTCGGGTGAGCCGTGGCTGATGACGAGCACGCCCGGTCTTGCGCCCATCGTCAGCGTCCCAGGCGGCCGAGCGCCAGCCGGTAACCGTCCGTGCCGTAGTTCAGGCAGCGCTTCACGCGGGAGATCGTCGCCGTGCTGGCTCCCGTCTCGGCCTCGATCTGGCTGTACGTCGCGCCCTGGCCGAGCAGCCGCGCCACCTCCAGCCGCTGCGCGAGCGACTGGATCTCGTTCACCGTGCACAGATCATCGAAGAAAATATAGCACTCATCCACCGTCTTCAGCGTCAGAATCGCCTCGAACAGTTGGTCGATCGTTTTGTCGTTGAGCTTCTTGAGCTGCATCCGGCGTCCCCCTCAAAGCGTCCTTGTAAGCTCATTGTAGAACGGAAGCACGGTTTTTTCAAGCATTACCGTATTGGCGCTTTACAGGAGCGAAGAGAGCACGGCCCGCACCATCCAAATCCGCCCGCTACCGGGCATTCGTCCATACGCGACGGATGCCCATGCATACACTGGGGATGAACGATACCCATGAAAAGAGGTTGTGATCACCGTGAACCATTATACGCACTTGCCCGGCAGCCGCGGATTTACACAGCTGCCGGGCGCCGGTGCTCCTTTTCCCGGGGGACCGCAGGCCGGACCGCCTGCCGATCCGTTCGCCGGGCCGCCCGCCTACCTGCAGAGCGTGCAATATCCGGGACTGATTCCGGCGCAGGGCGCAGCCAAGCCGGGCGGTCTTCCGAATCTGGCGGATCTGAAGCTGATCATCGATCGGATGGGCGGCATCGAAGGCATTTTGAGCACCATACAGAAAGTCCAGAAAATCGTCGGCACCGTGCAGCAGTTCGCGCCGATGATCAAATTGCTCGCCGGTTCGCTGGGCTCGAAGAAGACCGCCGCAGCCGCAAGCACGAACACCGAACGGCGCCCCCGCCGGCGCAGACGGCGCGGCGGCCGAAGGCCGCGCAGCGGAAGAGCCCGGCGCGGATCGCGCAGACGCGCCGGCATCCGGAGCTTCGACGAGATGTTCTGACAACGAAAACGAAGGCTTTGCCTTCCCTCACCGGGCACCGGCAAAGCCTTCTTGCTGTACGACTCGGTTCTGATACTTGTCAAACCAGCCTGTCATCTGTTCCGAAGCAGTCGACTCCGACATCAGTTCCGCTCGTCAATGCTGACGTGTTATCCCGTTCGATCCACTTCCCTGTGGCATCCGCTCCTTTCCCACGTTTGTCGTCCGTGCAAGTGTCAGAGCGAAATTCGTGTGCTGCAGGTACGATGCTTCACAGGATCGCCATACACTTTCCCTTTTTCAAGTTCATGCGCGTCATTCGTTATCCCGTCCGTTCTCCTATACGCATCACCGCCATATTCGAACTGACGCGGATGGAACCGCCGGTCACCGCTTTCAGCCCACCCGCTTAGGTTGGACTGCTGTACCGGCGCCGCACTTTCATCATAATGGAGGACAAATTTTAAGCGCAATACCAAAATACGGTTGAGGCTTGGGCGTTTCCCGCGCCCAACAAAAAAACCTTCGCATCCGCGCCCATCCGAACGCCCTGCAAAGGTTCCCCACACACACTCACAGGAACAAAAACTCGATGAGCTTGAACACGATCGCCGCAATCACCGCCGAAATCGGGATCGTGATGATCCACGCGGACACGATGCGCCCGGCAACGCCCCAGTTCACGCTCGAGAACCGCTTCGCGCTGCCGACGCCGAGGATGGCCGACGTGATGACATGCGTCGTGCTCACCGGCAGCCCCGTCGCCGTCGCCGTCATGATGACACTCGCCGCCGTCGTATCCGCCGCAAAGCCGTTCACCGGCTCGATCTTGAAAATTTTCGTCCCCATCGTCTTGATGATCTTCCACCCGCCGACGCTTGTCCCGAGCGCCATCGCAAGCGCCGCCGAGAACTTGACCCAGAACGGCACCTCCAGCGAATCCTGGTACTGCGCCGCCACAAGCGCCATCGTGATGATCCCCATCGCCTTCTGCGCGTCGTTCGTTCCGTGCGTGAACGCCTGGAACGCCGCCGTCAGAATCTGCATCGAGCGAAAGCCCTTGTTCACCAGGTGCGGATTCGCCCGCGCGAAGATCAGCTTGAGCAGCGTCATGACGATATAGCCCGCGGCAAACGCAATGATCGGCGAGAAAACGAGCGCCTGCACGATGCTGGTGAATCCCGACGCGTTCACGCCGCCGAACCCTTCCGAAGCGATGACGGCGCCCGCCAGAGAGCCGATCAGCGTGTGCGACGAAGACGACGGGATGCCGTACCACCAGGTGATCAGGTTCCATGCAATGGCCGATATCAGCGTCGCAATCACAATCTGTACGCCATATGTCAAAGTCGCCGGGTCCGCCACCTTGCCGCCGATCGTCTTCGCGACGCCGGTGAACATGATCGCCCCGACGAAGTTCATGATGGCCGCCAGAATAATTGCCATCCGGGGCGTCATGGCGCGCGTCGAAACGCTCGCCGCGATGGCGTTGGCCGTATCGTGGAACCCGTTGATGAAGTCGAAAGCAAGCGCCAGAACAACGACGACGCAGACGATGACAAACATGCTATCGAAAGCTGGCATCTGTTGATCCATTCCCCTTGTGTCGGTTCGCTGCGCCCGTCAGCTGTTCCGCATGATGATCGTCTCAAGCGTGTTGGCCACGTCTTCGCAGTAGTCGGTCGTCGATTCAAGCCGCTCGTAGATCTCTTTCCGTTTCATCAGCTCGATCGGATCCGTCACGCTCGAGAACAGCGATTTGATGCACTCCCGCATCAGATCGTCCGCCTCATTTTCCAGCTCGTTGATGGCGATCGCATGTTGGCGCATCGCCAGCAGTTTCTTCTGCGAGAGGAGCTGGACCGCCTTGCGAATCTCGTGCGAGCACTTGACCAGAATCTCCGCGAATACGGACACGTACTTGTCATGCTCCCGGATCTGGTACATCTCGAACCGGGACGCCAGCGCCTCGATGCCGTCGAGCACGTCGTCCAGCGAACCGGTCAGCTTCAGGATGTCATCGCGATCGATCGGCGTAATGAACGTCTTGTTCAGCTCGGTCAGAATCGTATGTACATGCCGGTCGCATTTCGATTCGAATTCTTTCATGTCACGGGCGAACGATGTCAGGTCAGTCAGCTGCGGCACATGCTTGTGAAAATATTCGACCGCCTCGACGATCGTGTCCGCCATCTCTTCGAACGTCTGGAAGAAAATGCTTTTCTTACGGTTGAACATGGAACTCCCCTTCGCCATCGGCTTGGCCTGAATGAACCTCACTTATCTTAGCACATCTGCCTGTCCCATGTTAAGTGGACGTAAAGTGACAGTCTCATGCGGCAGCACGCAAGCCTAAGCGTTCTCCGGCTGCCGGATCGTCACATGATCCGCCACCGACTTCTCGTCCGGCACGACATGATAATAGACCGTTCCGCGCGCAAAAGGCAGCTCGGCGCCGTCTTTCATCAGCCGGATGACGCCGCTTGCGTCGCGCTCCCACGTGCACTCGATCGCTTCGCCGCGGCGGATCAGCATGGCCGGACCGCCGGAGTCCAGATCCACCGCCAGCCGCCCTTCATCGTCAAGCACCTTGTGGGACGTGCCGAGCACTACCAGGTTCGTCGCCGCAAGCTGCTCCCCGCTGACCAGATCGGTATGCGGCTCGCCGTTGATGAACCGGAGATACTGGCGCTTTTCTGCATCGTAACGGTACGTCACGATGTAGTTTTTCAGCTGGAAACGGATATCGATCTCCAGGGCGCTGCCCGCCGCCGCTCCGTCTCCCTCATCGTCCAGAAAACGGTACGCCGGAATCTCCACATCCGCCGCATACCCCCGCTTCTCCGCGCCCGCGCGCAGGTTCGGCAGATCCGAGTACAGATTGTGCGGCGCCTTGCGCGACTTGTCGCGGCGGAAATAAGCGCCCGCATTCGTGATCTCGTCAAGATGTTCCTTCTTCTGCTTGCGCAAGATCCCGTAGGCGTCGGTGCTCGCCCCGGCATGCACGATGACCGCGTTGTACGATTCCGCCAGCTCGATCATGTACGGCCGGATGCTGCGGATCGGTCCGATCGCCCCGTCGTATGCCTCATCGCTCTGGAAAATCGCAATCAGCCGCGTAATGCCGCCTTCCGCGAGCACTTCCCACACCACGTCGGCGTGCGGCAGGCCGGATTGGGGCCGCGCCGGCTTCAGATTATTGATCATGACCGCCACCGGCCGCTTTTTCGCTTCTTCATCGCGCGGAAGCCCGGTCAGCGGCGCGAAATAAGCGGGCTGCGGTTCCGGCTCCGGGACCACATTCGGCTCCTGCTGATCCGCATCCTGATCCGCATTCCCGTTGTTCTCCTGCTTGCCGCCGCATCCCGCCGCGAGCAGCAGCATGAGCAGCGCAAGCAGCAGAAGCAGCACCTTCCGGGCGTTTCGCGGTTTGTTCACGCTTCGATCCCTTCCTTGTCATCCCCTGTTTTTTCACCGATGTCTCTATTAAACCACAGAACTTGTCCAATTGTCCCGTCACATCTCATCAAATGGATGCCCGCTCTTCGACAAACCGCCCGACAGGCCCAAGAAAAAAAACGGCGCGATCCTTCTCCGGACCCCCCGTTTTCCTTGCTCAGATGCTCCAGTGGTGCCACTCTTCCTGCCGGGCCGACAGCCCGTTCAACCAGTTGATCGTGTGCCGGATCGCTTCCTCCTGTGCTTTTCGCGCCGAGTACGTATGATCCGCCTGGAACAAAATTTCCTTCTCGCAGCTTCCCTCGCTCCGCATCCAGAGCAGCTTCTGCATCAGGAAGGTGTAATCCGTCGGAATGACGTCGTCGGATGTGCCGTGCAGGAGCAGCACATCGCCCGTGAATTGCGGCGCCGCCTGGAACGGCTGGTGCTCGGCCAGCGATTCGAAGAACCGCGGCTTCAGCGAATAGCCGAGATAGTCCGCCTCGCCGCGCGCCATCGCCTCGTCGTAGACATGGCGGCCGACGATCCGCACAATGTCGTTGAACGGGTGGAACGCCGCCGACCAGAGCACGAGCTGCCGCACCCGCCTGTCCTTGACCGCCGTATGCAGCGCGACCGCTCCGCCCAGACTGTGGCCGAGCAGCGTCACCCGCTGCGGGTCGATGTCGCAGATGTCCAGCACATAGTCGAGCGCCGTCCGCGTCTGGCCGATCATCGACGAGAAGCCGAGCGAGCCGTAGTCGCCCGTGCTTTCGCCGCATCCGCCGTAATCGAAGCGCAGCGCGTAGTAGCCCGCCTCCGCCAGCGCCCGGGCCGTCTTGACGAACAGCCGGTCCACGCCGATGCGGTTGCCGACGAAGCCGTGGCAGATGATGACCGCCGGCGCTCTTCCTTCTTCCCGTTTCTCGCCCGCCGGATAATGCAGCGTCGCCGCCAATTCCAGGGATTCGAACTTCAGCGTCAACGATTTCTCCATCCCGGTTCCCTCCCGCATGACGCTCATTAATCTGATATATCCGATTCTAATACTTGGTTTTATCATAATCGGAAAGCCGCCCGTTGTCAATGGACGGACGGCTTGCGATTTCGAACTTCAGCCCTCCGACACCAGCTCCGGCGGCGCCGGCGTCATGACGATGCACACCGGTTTCTCGCTGGCGTACGGCTCGCCGACGGCGGCTGGCATGCCGTCCGGGCCAATGCGCATCACGTCGATCCGGTTGTCGTCCTGCGCGGCGACGAGCAGGTGCCGTCCGTCCGGCACCGGCACGAAGTTGCGCGGCGTCCGCCCGGTGGACGCGTGCCCGATGAAGGTGAGCAGGCCGTCCGGACCGACCGAGTAGACGGCCAGGCTGTCGTGGCCCCGGTTGGACGCGTACAGCCATCGGCCGCCGGGATCGAGATGGATGTCCGCCGCCAGATTCGCTCCCTTGAAGTCCTCCGGCAGCATCGGCACGCGCTGCAGCAGCTCGCCGGCCGCCCGCTCCGCATCGAAGGCATAGACCGACACCGTCGAAGACAGCTCTTCCAGCAGATAGAGGAGCGGCAGCGACGGATGAAACGCCAGATGGCGCGGTCCGCCGCCCGGCGTCGTATGAATGGCGCCCGCCGGTTCGAACTTCCCGTCCGGGCTCGTCCGGTAGACCATCAGCCGGTCGATGCCCAGATCGCAGACGATCCGGTACCGGCCGGACGGGTCGTTTAGGATCGAATGAACATGCGGCGCTTCCTGCCGGTCCGGACGCACACCGCTGCCGGCATGCTGCACCGTGTCGGAGGCCGGCAGCAGCCCGCCGTCTTCCCGGACGGGGTAGACCGACGCGTTGCCGCCCATATAATTGGCGACGTACACGCGCGAGCCGTCCGGCTCCAGGCAGACATAGCACGGCGAGCGGCCGTGGGACGGCTGGCGGTTGATGAGCGCGAGCCTGCCCGTCGCGCGGTCGACGCTTAGCGCGGCCACCTCGCCTTCGCCGTGCTCGCTCACCGCGTACAGCACATACCGGTGCTCATCGAACGCCAGATACGATGAATTTGCCACGCCGCCGCATCCGGCGAGCCGCTTGAGCTCGCCCCGTTCCGCATCGAACAGCAGCGTCTCGATACCTTCCCGATCCGCCGGCGTATAAGAACCGGTAAACACCAGCCACCAGCGGTTTGCCTCCTGCCGTGCCATGCCGCTCAACTCCTCCGCTTGTTTCGCTCTGCCGGTATTGCGCCGGTATTGCGCCGATCTCCCGCTTATACCGGCCTGTGCCTGATTGCGCCGCACGCCCGCGTTTTTCCGGCCCGCGCTGCATTTTTTACGCCTTTTTACGCCTTTTTACGCCGCACCATTACGGCGCCGTCTCGAGGAACGTGACGTCCGGATTTTTCTCCATCGCCGTCCGCAGCGCATATTCGCTCTCGAACAGCGCGACGAGCCGGTCCTTCTTGTCCCGCACCACCGTCGAGTTGATGCGGAACTTCGACGTGTCGATTTTGTCCCCGACGAGCCAGCGGGCGAACTGGAACGGCATCCGGTGCAGCTCGATGTCGACGCCGTACTCCACTTTCATCCGGTACTCGAACACCTCGAACTGCAACTGGCCGACGACGCCGAGAATCGTCTCGTCGAACCCGCTCGTCGAGTAGAACACCTGCACCGTGCCTTCCTCGGTCAGCTGGTCGATCCCTTTCTGATACTGCTTGTGCTTCATCGCGTTTTTGACCGTGACCTTCGCGAACAGTTCCGGCGAGAACGTCGGCAGCTCGTCGAACACGATGTCCTCTTTTTCCGCCAGCGAGTCGCCGATCCGGAAAATGCCGGGGTCGAACAGCCCTACGATGTCGCCGGGATACGCCTTTTCGACGATATCCCGATCCTGCGCGAGGAACTGCTGCGGCTGCGACAGCTTGATCTCGCGTCCGGCCCGCACATGCCGCACCGTCATGCCGCGCTCGAACCGTCCCGAGCAGATCCGCAGGAAGGCAATCCGGTCGCGGTGCGCCGGATTCATGTTCGCCTGAATCTTGAAAATGTACCCGCTGAACCGGGGGCTGAGCGGCTCCACTTCGCCGTTTTGCGATTTCCGCGGCGTCGGCGCCGGCGCGAGCTCGAGGAAGTTCTCGAGGAACGTCTGCACGCCGAAATTGTTGATCGCGCTGCCGAAGAAGACCGGCGTCAGTTCGCCGCGCCGCACCTTCTCCAGATCGAACGGGTCGCCCGCGACATCGAGCAGTTCGAGATCCTGGCAGAGCTGCTCGTACAAATAATCGCCGGCGATGGCGCGGACGCTCTCGTCCCGGTAGTCGTCCACCTTGTGGACTTCGATCGTGTCGTGGTTGTTCCCCTGGAACCGCTCGACCTGATGTTTCATCCGGTCATAGACGCCGCACAGCTCCCGGCCCATGCCGATCGGCCAGTTCATCGGCACCGAACGGATGCCGAGCACCCGCTCGATTTCTTCCATCAGATCGAACGGATTCCGGCCTTCCCGGTCGAGCTTGTTGATGAACGTGAAGATCGGGATGCCCCGCTTCGCGCACACCTGGAACAGCTTGATCGTCTGCGCCTCGACCCCTTTGGCCGCGTCGATCAGCATGACCGCGCTGTCCGCGGCGGTCAGCGTGCGGTACGTGTCCTCGCTGAAATCCTGGTGGCCCGGGGTGTCCAGAATGTTCACCCGATGGCCCTTGTAGTCGAACTGCAGCACGGAGCTCGTCACCGAGATGCCCCGCTGCTTCTCGATTTCCATCCAGTCGGATGTCGCATGCCGGTTGGCCTTGCGCGCCTTGACGCTGCCCGCTTCGCGGATGGCGCCGCCGAACAGCAGCAGTTTCTCCGTCAGCGTCGTTTTCCCGGCGTCCGGGTGGGAAATAATGGCGAACGTGCGGCGGCGCATCACTTCCGTCCGCAGTTCTTCGAGCACATCGCTCTTCATACACGCAGTCCTTTCTCATCCTCAGCAAAATAACATTCCAATTATACCACAACCGGATTCATGACCGTACCTGTCACCAATCCGCGCTACAATGGCTTCGGGCCGGTGCGGCTTCATCCCCTCGGCCGCCCGGCGCAAAGATCAAATCGCAAGGAGAGATGACCATGTCGTACAAGGCAACACCGTTCATCCTGCTCGACGGACAGGCCCGGGAGGCCGATCCGGCTCTACGAAGCAGCCCTCGGCGCGCAGCCAGTCCTTTTGAAGACCTATGGCGAGGCGCCGGACGCCGATGCGCAGGGGCTGTCCCCGGAAGCCCGCGACCGCACCCACTCGGTGCTCGTGTTCGGCGGCGCCGAGCTGTACGTCGCGGATTGTCTGCCCGGGGAACCCGCGCATGCCGGCCCCCGCGTCCAGATCTGCGTCACGGCGCCCTACGTCGCCGCCTCCACCCGCATCTTCAGCGCGCTGAAGGACGGCGGGGAGGTCGTCGCGCCGCTTGAACCGATCTACTTCAGCCCGGCCTACGGCATCGTCAGGGATCGTTACGGCGTCACGTTCCAGATCTTCACGGAGCGGCCGGCGGCGAATTAATCGGCCGGGTGGCAAAGTACACGCCCGATTGCGGGCTCTAACGGCACCCTGTTCCGTTAGAGCTCACCAGCGTGCTGCGATGTGGCCGCTGACGGAACACCGTTCCGTTACAGGCGGCAGTCACACACGACTGTCAGCGGGCATTAACGGCATTCCGTGCCGTTAATGCTCGTTCCCGCGTGGCTGCCCGCCCCAATAACGGCACTTTGTGCCGTTAAACGCAGCATAAGGCATCCGGACACGCCCGACCACTGGCATTAACGGCATTCTATGCCGTTAATGACCAGTCCCGCGTGGCTGCCCGCCCCATTAACGGCATTTCGTGCCGTTAAACGCAGCATAAGGCATCCGGACACGCCCGACCGCTGGCATTAACGGCATTCTATGCCGTTAATGACCAGTCCCGCGTGGCTGCCCGCCCCAATAACGGCATTTCGTGCCGTTACAGGCGGCGCAATGGCCTACGGCCGGCGTGATCTGCGCGATTGCCGGACCGCGCCCCCTCCAACCCCGAAGCAATCCGCGCATGCCGCCGTCCAGACGGGCGCAGCCATCCCCAATCCGCGGGCTCCACCGCCTACTCCCGATAGCGCTCCAACCGCTCCGCCAGCCGCCTGCGGATTTCCGCCCGGAGCTCCTCGGGCCCTTCCGCATCGGCCTCGCTCCCCAGCGCGATGATCAATTCCGCGAAGAACGGCAGATCGCCGCGCGGCACCTCCGCATCGACCTTCCCGCTGCCGTTGCCCTCCACCGTGACCATCGGCGCCAGCCAGTGCTTGCTCTCCCACCGGCGCACGCCTTCCGCGGTCAGCCTCGCCCGCAGACGAACCCGCTCCCCCGCTTCCGCAGCTCCAATCCGGGCTTCCCGCACTTCATCCGGATCGAGCGGCTGCAGATCCGGACCGTCAGGCTCCGCCCGGCGAACCCGGTCGCAGCGGAACACCCGGTAATCCTCCCGCTCGTAACAGTATGCGGTGCAATACCAGAACCCGTCGTCCGCGTACAGCAGCGCCGGCCGGATGCGCCGCAGCTCGACCGCGCCGTTCTTCGCCTCGTATTCGATCCGCAGCGCCTGGCCTCGGATGGCCGCGTCGAGCAGCCTCCCCAAACACGGCGCCTCGGCCCGCCGCTTCGGCGCCAGGAAGTCGACCCGGTCCTTCATCCCGTCGATCCGCTCCCGGATGTCGTCGGGCATGTTCAGACAGAACTTCCGCTCCGCCGACGCCGACTCGGCCTCGAACGGCAGCTCCGCGTAATGGCGCAGCGCATGGATCGCGAAGAAGACGGCGGCCGCTTCCCCTTCCGTGAACGCGATCGGCGCAATCACCCGCTCCCGCAGCACCTGATAAGCTTGCCCGGCGAAACCCGCACCCGCCAAGCAGCAACCAGGGCGCCCCGCGGGTCCCTCGACCCGCAGAACGCCCTGCCCCGCAACAACTATTCCATCACAATCTTGTCAAAATAATCCGCCTGCACCTGCGCAGCCGCCGCATCCAGCTCTTTCTTCAGATCGACGCCCTTCTCCGAGAACACTTTCTGGATGACGTTCGTCATCGCCGCGTAGTAATCCTGCATATGATATTGCGCCTCCGGCTTGCCGTCCAGCAGCCGGTTCGATTCCGGATCGTACTTGTACACGTTGTCGTACCGTTCAAAAATCGCCTGCACCTTCTGCCCGTACTCCGAGTTGTTGTCGAAGTAGTTGAACTGCGGCGGGACGAAGAACTTGCCCTCATCCTTGCGCGCCTGAATGTTCCGCTCCAGCGACTCCAGATAATCGTCCGTGAAATAGTCGAACGTGATATAGTCAGCCGCCTTCTGTTCGGCCGGCGTCGCGTTCGGGTTGATGACGAGCCAGTCGCCGCCCAGCACCCCGATGTGCCGGCCGCCTTTCTCATAGGCGGGCATCGGGAACGTCAGCACGTTCTCCGGCTGCATGCCGCCCTGGTTCAGCGCCTGATCGAATAGTGCCAGTCGCTCTTCACGATGTTGACATGCGGATACTTCTCCTGGAAGCGGCGGATCTTGTCGTCTTCCAGTCGCCGCGCTTCCGTCTGGTCCGGAAGCGGATAGTAAATGCTGATCGTCACTTCCTCCGGCGTCTCTTCCTGCTGCCCGGACGATTGCCCGGACGATTGGCCGGAACCGTGGTTGTCCGCGGAGGCCGAGTTGTTCGTTGAGCCCTTCGCGTCCTCCTTCTGGCCGCCGCCTCCGCCGCAAGCGGCGATGATCGTTCCCAAGAGCACGAGACAGCAGGCCACTGCCATCAACTTGCGCATCCCATTACTCCCCTTTTTTCGTTGGCTCGTGTTACATCCCCATCATAGTGCAAGCGCTTCATGAGCGAAATGTGCGTTCCTACTCCGTTAGTGTGCAAGATTACGAAGGTGATTTCGGCACGCATAAAGCCGGACGCCCGTCACCCTTTTACGCTTCCCAGCTGCAGCCCCCGCATGATGAACCGCTGGAACAGCAGGAACACGATGATCGGCGGAATCATGACGATGGACAGAATCGCGAACCGGATGTTCAGGTCCAACTGCCGCGCGCCGATGACGTATTTGTAGATCGCGGTCGACAGCGGGTACATCGTGCTTTTGTGCATGATGAGCGAAGGCCAGAACCAGTCGTTCCACGCCGTCGAGAAAATGAAAATCGCCAGCGCCGAGTAAATCGGCACCGACAGCGGCAGCGCGATCCGGCGGAAGCAGCGCCAATCGGAAGCGCCGTCCATCCGCGCCGCCTCGAACAGTTCATGGTGAATGCCGTCCATGAACGTCTTGAGCAGCAGCAGATTTAACGCGTTGGCGCCCGCCGGCAGCCAGAACGCCCAGAAGCTGTTCATCAGCCCGAGCTCCTTGATGTTGACGAAGTTCGGGATGATGTACGTCGTCGGCGGAATGAACAGCGTCATCAGGAAAAACGTCGTCACTGCCTGCCGAAACGGCACCCGCAGATGGGACAGACTGAACGCCGCCGCTCCCAGCACGATGAAAATGACAATCAAGTTCCCGCCGAAAATGAGCAGCGTGTTCCGCAAATACAGCGGCATGTCGAAAAACTGCCAGCCTTCCCTGTAGTTGCTCCAATGCCACCCGTCCGGCAGGAAGGCGGGCGGGAACGAGTTGACGGCCGCGTTCGATGCCTTTAACACTACTCATCATGCGCTCGCTCCTTTGTCTTGCAGACGGTTCCGAATGACCGCAAGCAGGGCCAGCACCAGGAACATCAGCACGCCGATGCCGCAGCTCAGCGCGATGCGCATCAGTCTGGACAGCTCCTTGATCATCTGCGCCGATTCGGAATGGCCGTCGAGCGAACATTTCCAATAGATGCTTTCGAGCGTGTTGTAGAGCAGATGCGGATTGATCTGCTCGTAGAGCAGCTTGAGCTGCGCCTCGCGCTGCTTGATCTCCAGCTTGTATTGATTCTCGAACAGCGCGTTGAGGCGGGAAGCCATCGCGTGCACGGAGGACATCAGCACGCCGATTTCGTCATGGCGGCCCGTCTCGCGGTATGCCGGCAGCGATCTGCCGGGTTCGTATATCCGGACGAAGCCGACCAGCTTCTGCAGCGGCGTCATCAGCGAGCGCCAGAAATAGAACATGATCAGCATGACCGCGAAGGCAAGTCCGACCGTGATCGTCTGGAGCGCTTGCCTGAGCTCGGTCTGCTGGCTGAGCAGCGCCTCGACGGGCATGCGGTACACCAGCTTCTGCTGCCGGTATTCGTTATAGTGAACAACGTAAATGTGATCTTCGTGCACGGCGCTGTATGTCCCTTGGTAGGACATCTTCTCCTTGCCCGGCACGTCGATCGTTTGTCCGATCTCGCCGGAACTCGACGCCAGCACCTGATCGTCTCCGTTCGTGAAGAATATTTCGCCTTCCGGCAATGTAACCGTATTCAAGGATTCGCGGACGATATGCTCCACGCCGGTCGCGACCAGGACGCCGATGGGCCGATCCGCCCGTTCGGTGCTGTTCACCGCCCGCACGTAGGCAAGGGTGGGCTGTTTCGAGACGGGGCCGTATGCGGCGAAAATTTTCAGGTATCCGGTCCCCTTTTTCTCCAGCGCTTCCGGGTACCAGTCCGGCATTTCCACGTCGCCGAAAAAATAAACCCCGCGCATCGACAGCTGCGTGCTCGGCGCGAACGAGAAGTAGCCGTCGGGATCATGCGCATAGAACGAGTAGTCGACCGCCCGCGATCCGCTCATCGCCGTGGAGTAGCTGGCCAGCAGTTCGTCAAGCGCCTCGAACTGCTTGATCCGCTCGTACGCCGAAAACTGCTCCGGATGGCCGAGCCGCTGCAGGACGGGGTTTTGCAGAATCGTCCGCGTGATCTTGTTGATCGCGTCGATATCCCGCTCGATGAGGCTGTAGTTCTGCTTGTTCAGCTCCACATAGGCGCTTGTGACGTTGTTCTTCAGAATCTGCTCGGCTTTCCGGCCGCCGTACAGGTGCAGGGCAAAGACCGGAACCATGATGATGAGAAAGAGCAGCACGAGCTGCCGCTTCATGGTCAGCCGGGTCAGCGGATTGATGAGTCTGGGGCGCAATCGCACGGTTCAGCCCTCCCGATCATACATCCAATCTAGCAGATCACGTCGCGCGGGAGCGTGTCGGGAACTACCGATATCAGTTGCGATTTTACGGATTTTCGTCCGCACAGACAACAAGCGGGCCGCGAAACTGGTTCGCAGACCCGCTTATCCGGTTCATGCTATCCTCATCCGATCAGGAACGCCCGCGCCGGCGCCGCGTCGATGCCCGTCAGCTTGAGCGGCGCGATGACGAGCCAGTAGCTGCCCGGCTCGACGTGGCCGAGCCTCAGGCCTTCGACGATGACGATGTTGTTTCGGAGCAGCGGCCGGTGCGTCGTGTACTCCGGCTGCGCCCGCTCGATGCCGAGCGCGTCGGTGCCGACCAGCGTCACGCCGCGCTCGATCAGGTATTGCGCCCCGTCTTCGCGCAGGTAGACGAAGTCCATCAGGAACTCGTCCGTCAGCGAGCTTTTCGTCTTGAGCAGAATCCGCTCGCCGCGCTGGATGCCGTGAGGCAAGAGATCTTCCTTCGTGATCGCGTCATTCACATGCGTCAGGTCGAGCACGCGGGCCGGTCCGACGAGCTGCTCCAGCCCGATCGTCTCGATCGTTTCGCCCCCCGCCAGCATGTGCAGCGGCGCGTCGACGTGCGTGCCGCAGTGGACATCGATGTCGATGCGGCTCTCGTGCACCTTGCCCGTCTGATGATTGACCGTGTTGTAGATTTTCGGCCGTTTCTCATCCTTGTTCTTGTATACCTGCATGCCTTCATGGATCGTCATCGAAATGTCGATGATCCGCTGCATGTCCGTCCCTCCGTTTCAGGCGCGCGGTTCCGGCACCGGCCCGTTATTTCGTATTGCTGATCCAGATGACGTTGTCTTCGTCCTGTCCGTTCACCGGCCACCAGTGATAGCCGTCTTCGGCGAGCAGCTCCGCGGCGCGCTCCGGCCCCCAGGAGCCGGCCGGGTAGAAGAGCAGCTCCGACTCCGGCAGGCGCCAGGCCTCGGCGATCGGGTCGACGAACGCCCAGGCATGATCGACTTCGTCCCAGCGGGTGAAGTACGTCGAGTCGCCGCGGATCGCGTCGTAGAGCAGCGTCTCGTACGCTTCCGGCGTGTTGAGGCCGACCTGGCAGCTCTGGCAGAACTCCATCGCCACCGGTTGGATGTCCGCGTCGCTCCCCGGTTTTTTCGCGTTGATTTTGATGTAGATGCCTTCCATCGGATTGACGCGGATGACGAGCAGATTCGGCGCCAGCTCGTTCCGCGTTCGGAACAGCACGCCCGCCGGCGCGTTCTTGAACTCGATCACGACCTCGGTCGTCTTCACCGGCAGCCGCTTGCCCGTGCGGATGTAGAACGGCACGCCGGCCCAGCGGAAGTTGTCGATGAACACCCGCGCCGCAAAATACGTCTCCGTCACCGATGCGGGATCGACCGAATCTTCTTCGCGGTACCCCTTCAGCGGCTTGCCCTTGAGCGTGCCCGCCGTGTATTGGCCGCGCACGACGTTCCGGTACACCTCTTCCGGGCTCCGGAACGGCCGCAGCGAGCGGAGCACCTTCACTTTCTCGTCGCGGATGTCCTCGGGATGCAGCCGGCTCGGCGGCTCCATCGCGATCATCGCCAGCATCTGGAGCATATGGTTCTGCGCCATGTCGCGCAGCGCCCCGGATTTGTCGTAATAGCCGCCGCGGTCCTCCACCCCGACCGTCTCGGCCAGCGAGATCTGAACGTTCGCGATATGCTTGTTGTTCCAGAGCGGCTCGAAGAACGCGTTGGCGAAGCGGATCACTTCGATGTTCTGCACCATTTCCTTGCCGAGGTAATGGTCGATCCGATAAATTTCCTCTTCCCGGAATACCTGCGTAATTTGCGCGTTCAGCTCCCGCGCGGACTCGCGGTCATAGCCGAACGGCTTCTCGATGACGAGCCGATGCCAGCCGGTCGTCTCCAGCAGACCGCCTTCGCGCAGGTTGAACGACACCGGGCCGAACAGTTCGGGCGCCAGCGCCAGATAGAACAGCCGGTTGCCCGGAATGCCGAACTGCGCTTCGAGCCGCTGCGTCAGGGCGACCAATTCGCGGAAACCTTCCAGGTTATGGATGTCCAGCGACATGTACACGAAGTGCTTCTCGAACCGGCTCCACAGTTCCTCGTCATCCGGTTTGTACCGGCAGAACTCCTGGATCGAGGCGAGCACATCCGCGCGGAACTGTTCGTCCGTGCGCGGCCGGCGCGCCAGGCCGACGACGGCGAAATCTTCGGCCAGTTTTCCTTCCTTATATAAACTGAACAGGGCAGGGTAAAGCTTGCGTTTCGCAAGATCACCGGTTGCGCCGAACAGATAAATGACAGCGCCTTCCATTTTGGCCGCTTGCGGCCCCAGGTTCAATTGACCAGACATCGTTCCCCTCATTCTTTCCCGAATTGGATATGGTGGCTGCCTATGTTTTACATGCTATGTAGTGTATCACAATCGCCTGCCGATCGCCATCTGACCCTTTATAAAAAAAATTGATAAACCTGATCATCAAAATGGGCCGACCGCCGCGTGCGAAAGCCGTTTCCGAATCCGCACGGGTGGGCAAATGACGATGCGCATCCGCCCCCGGGTGAATATATTGAATCGGCAGCTGTCCCCCCTGTGCCGATGTCGGACGGAAAGGAGGAGATGCGGATGGAACCGATTTTTCCGCTCACGGAAGAGCATCTTGACCGGTTCCGCGGACAACTGGTGTGCGTCGTCATGCAGGACGGCACGCGGCATGTCGGGATCTTGAGCCGCTGCCGCAACGGGCAGCTCGTCCTGAACGATGATGCGGGCGGCGATGGCCCCGATCTGCATGCCGATGCCGGCGGGAAGCGGCGCTCCCGGCGGCAGTCCGTGAGCCGGAAACGCAGCGGGAAGCCGGCGGGTGCCGCGCAGCCGGATGCGGCTTATGCGGCCGGCTTCGGAAGCGGCAGATGGGCAGGTCCGCCGTACGGTCCGTACGGGTTCTTCGGCCCGCGGCTGCTGCTGGATCTGGCGCTGATCGCGCTCGTGTTCCTGATCCTGTAGGTTTCCCTGATCCGCCTCGGGCGCATTCCTTCCCGGATGGACATCGGCCATACAAATCCTTACAATTAATGCAACAAGGCGCTCACATTGCGCCGACCGGGAGGGAACGCCGATGAAGGTCGAACCCGTCAGACTGCGCCGGACCTGGCCGATCGACAGCGCCCTGCCGCCCGTCCGTCCCGCGGACGACGGCCGCAAGCCGCCCGGACGGCGGTTCGGGGGCGCGTCCGATCCGGCGGTCGAACGCAGGCGGGCCGCCGGGAGCGCGGCCGCATGGCTCGCGGCGGCCGGCCGCGCCCGGGATTCCGCCGGCCGGCTCGCCGATGCTTCGCTCTGGACACGCAGAAGCGTCTGGAGCAGCGATCCGGAGGCGGTCGCCGGACAAGCTCCGGACGACGCGCCGCTTGCCGCCTTTCGCCTCGAGATCGAGCGGACGGCCCGGACGCAGCGGAACCTGGGCTTCGAGCTGGCGATGCACGGCGCGTCGGTCATCGAGCCCGGCCGGCATGCGTTCCGGCTGGCGTGCGCCGGGAAGTCTTGCGCGCTTGAAGTGGAGATCGAAGCGGGCGACACGAACTTGACGGCGCTCGCGCGGCTTGCGGGCGCGATCAACGACGCCGAAGCCGGCGTTCGGGCCGCGCGGCGGGAAGACCGAAAGCTCCGCCTCGTCTGGCTGGAAGTGACCGGCTCGGCGCCGGGCGCCCGCGGCGCGTTCGAGCTGGCGGATGTGGACGGCAGCGCCGTCAGCGCGTCCGGCATCGGCACGGCTTCGATCGCGGCGGAGGACGCCGTCTTCCGCGTGAACGGCGGGCTGGACCGGGTGTCGCCGGTGAACGAGACGGTCCTGGATCCCGGCCGGGTCCGGCTCGCATGGCGTGCTACGGCATCCGGGACCTATGACGTTGCGGTCGGCTATGATGCGGATGCGATCGCGGCGGAAGTCCGGACAGCCGTCAGCGACATCGATGCGCTGGCCGGCATCCACCGGACGAGCGCCGGCAGCCTCCACCCGTCGCTGCTCCGCGAGCTGGACGCGGCGATGACGTCGGAGGCCGCGGAGCGGCTCGGCATCGCGCGCTCGGGCGACGGATGGGCGCTGGATGAAGGCCGATTCCGCGACGCGATCCGGCACGATCCGGAGCGCGTGCGGCTGGAGCTCGCCGGCCCCGACGGCTGGGCCGCCGGGGTCATCCGGACGATGGAACGGTTTCTCGTGATGCCCGCCGAAGCGCTGATCCACCCGGCGATGCGGGACGCCGGCACCTATGCGCCGGATCTGTCGGGCGGCACGCAGGTGCAGCCGGCGGCGCCCGCCTCCGGGTGGTATTTCGATTCGATGTATTATGTGCCGAATCGGCTGTAACGTGCATACCACGTTACAGAGGCGCACGAGCCAGGCAGAAGCTGCTGTAACGTGCATACCACGTTACAGCGGCGCGCGGAGCCAGGCAGTAGCTGCTGTAACGTGCATACTACGTTACAGAGGCGCGCGAGCCAGGCAGTAGCTGCTGTAACGTGCATACCACGTTACAGAGACAACGCGCCCGCCGGGTTGTGCTACAATGGCAATGGAGGTGAGTGCCGTGCGCAGACATATGCCGCGGATCCTCGTCATTCTGCTGCTGCTCGCCGCCGGCGGCGTTCTGGGCGGCAGCCTGCTCCGGAACACGCATCCGCGAGCGGAGATCATCGGCTGGAGCATCGGCCTGCTGTTCGCGTTTCTTGCCGCTTTTGCTGCGGCCCATGTCTTCTCGGGCGAACGGGATGAAGGATGACGCGTCTTATTAAGACACCCCGCGGAAAGGAAGTCGACCGGACATGACGGCCACCGAGCGCCCGATCCTGCAAATCGTCGGATACAAAAACAGCGGCAAAACAACCCTGCTCTGCGCGCTCGTCCGGAAATTCCGCGCCGAAGGCTTCACCGTCGCCGCCATCAAACACGACGCCCACGACTTCGCATTCGACCGTCCGGGCACCGACACCTGGAAGATGGCGGAAGCCGGGGCCGGGTTCGTCGCCATCACCTCGCCGCACCGGACCGCGTGGACATCGAGCCGTCCCGCATCATTGGACGATTTGGCGGGTCAGGCCGCGCACGCCGACCTCGTGCTCGCCGAAGGCTTCAAGGACGCGCCGCACCCGAAGCTCGTCCTGCTGCGCGGCGAAGAAGATCTGCCGCTGCTCGGCCTGCCGAACGCGGCGGCCGCGATCGTGCCCGACGGCTGGATGCCGCGCGCAACGGGCATGCCCGTCTTCTGCCGCGATGACGTCGACAGCATTTTCTCCCTCGCCCGGACCCTGCTGCCGTAAAAAATGAAAAAACCGCCCGCCGGCGGTTCATCATGCTCCCTATTCCATACCCTTCAGTCTGCAAGCCCCTGCTTGTGCGCGTAAATCGCGGCCTGCGTCCGGTCCTCCACGCCCAGTTTCGAGAAAATGTTCGTGATGTGATACTTCACCGTCTTCACGCCGATGAACAGCTTATCCGCAATCTCCTGATTGGACAAGCCCTGGGCGAGCAGCTTGAGCACTTCCATCTCGCGTTCGGTGAGCGACTCGTGCGGCGCGGGCGTCTGCGCCCGCTGCGGCTGCCGGAACCGGTTCATCATTTTCGCCGCCACCTGCGACTCGAGCACCGACTGGCCCCTCGCCGCCGCCCGGATCGCCTCCGCAATTTCCGTCGCCCGCGACGTCTTCAGCAGATAGGAGAACGCACCCGCTTCGATAACCGGGTACATTTTGCTGTCGTCGATGTAGCTGGTCAGCACGATGACCTTGCAGTCCGGCAGCATCTCCATCAGCCTGCGGGTCGTCTCGACGCCGTCCATGCCGTCCATGACGAGGTCCATGAGGACGACGTCCGGTTTGTACATCTGCGCGAGTCTGAGGCCCTCCTGGCCGTTCGAAGCTTCGCCGACGACTTCGATCCCTTCTTCCGTGTCCAGCACGGCCGCCAGGCCGATGCGCACCATCTCGTGATCATCGACGAGCAGCACCTTGATCGGCTGATCCATCCCTTCATCCGTCCCTCTCTTCCATAAGTACCGGCACCCGGATATCGATTTCCGTTCCTTCGCCCGGCGCAGAACGGAGCGTCATCGTGCCGCCCATCTCGTACACGCGTTCCTCCATCGTGAGCAGCCCGTACGATGTCTGTTTTTTCGCTTCCATGTCGAATCCGACGCCGTCGTCGCGCATCATCAGATGCAGCTGGCCATGCTCCCGCCGCAGCGAAATGTCCATGCGCGAAGCTCTCGCGTGGCGCAGCGTGTTCGACAGCGCCTCCTGCACAATGCGGAACAGATGATCCTCCGCTTCCGGCAAAATCGCCAGATGCGGCTCCTGTTCGAGCGCGATCACCATGTTCGGCACCTTCTGCTGCAATTCACCGACCAGCGCTTCCAGTGCCTGCGGCAGCCGCTTGCCGTCCAGATGGACCGGCCGAAGATGCAGCAGCAGAGCGCGCATCTCTGATTGCGCGACGGACGCCATCTCCTCGATCAGCTCCACCTGCCGCTTCGCCCGCTCGAAGTCTTTGTCCAGCGTCCGCTTCACCGCGGTGGCCGTCATCGAGATCGCGAACAGCTGCTGGCTGACCGCATCGTGGAGTTCGCGGGCGAGGCGCTGGCGCTCTTCGGTGATCGCCTTGAATTTCAGCTGCTCCTTGCGCATCCGCTCCTCGGGGTTCTCATCTTCCCCCGAAGCTTCACCGCCCTCGCCATCCGCGCCCGGAAGCGTCACCGGCCGGCGCTTGAGCTGCTGCTCCGCCAGCTTCATCAACGTTTGCTTCAGCTTGACCCCCTGAAGGTAACTGTACAGGGCCGCCACGGCGAGTCCGAGCCCGATGAGCGTCAGCACGAAGGCCGCCGTCTTCTCCTGCAGTTTGAAAATCTTCAAATATCCCGTGCCCTGCAGCACCAGCACCATGAGGCCGAGCAGCACGACGAGCCACAGCAGCGTCTCGGTCGCGTTGCGCTTCGGCTTCGCCTGATCCCGGGGTCTGCCCGGGCCGGCCGGTGCGCGTCCCGGCATTTTGTCCGCCGACATGCCGCCGCTCCTTCCAATGGCCGGCCGTAAGCCGGCCTCTCTTTTCGTCCTAATCGTAGCAAGCGGAACCCGCTTCCGTAAAGCAGGTTCCGCTTCGCCAATCCTGTCCGCGCGGCATGCAGCCGCGGGCGCACCTTCCACGCGGTGCTCCGCGGCTGCCGTCAACCTTATTCGCCGGCGGACTGGTTCAGCTTGTTCTTGAGCGCCTGAAGCTGCGCTTCGACTTCAAGCTCCTTGCCCGGATCGAGCTTCGGCGCCGCCGCCGCGGAGCTGTAGTAGCCCGGCGTGCGAAGCACTTCGGCTTCCGCCTCCATCTGCAGAATCTTCTCTTCCATCCGGGCGAACCCGCGCGCCGCGTTGCCGCTCTCAATCGAGTGCGTGTTCGTGATCTGCGCGAGCTGCTTTTGCGCTTTCGCCATTTGCGCCCGCGCCGCCAGTTCGTTCCGCTTGTTGCGCAGCTGATAGTACTCGTCTTTCATTTCACGCAGCTGCGCCTTCAGCGCTTCGGCCTGCTGCTCGGCCTGGGCGTGGAGATCGCTGTACTCCGCCGTTTTCTGATCGAAGTAGATTTTCTCCTCCAGCAGCTTGCGCGCCAGATCTTCGCGTCCGGTGCGGAGCGCTTGCTCGGCCTTCGCCTCGCGGTCGATCGCGTTGCGCGCCGCTTCCTCGAGGCGCTGCTTCATGCGGCGTTCATTGGCCATTTGCTTGGCCACCGTAACTTCCGCCTGATGAATTTCCGCTTCCATGTCGCGCAGATACTGGTTCAGCATGACGACCGGATCTTCCAGCTTGTCGAGCATCTCATGCAGGGACGCCTTCGTCATGTCTTTCAATCTTTTGAATACTCCCATGGTTATTCTCCTTTCTCGAGCTTTCGGATTTTGGCCTTGAGCTCTTCGATTTCTCTGCGAAGCGCCTTCTTCTCCAAATCTTCCATCATGGCGTCAAGATTGTCCGGGTTCGGAGGCGGCGTCTCATAATTCGGCCGGGGGCCGTATTCGGGACCGTGGTTGGGCGGATAGGAACCGTAACCGGGATTCCTCCAGCCGCCGTGGTGCGGATTGTAGTAGCCTCCGCCGCCCGGCGGATATCCGCCGTAACCGCCCGGACCGTAATAATTGTTGTAATGGGGCGGTTCCTTCGGGACGACAAGCGCCGCCAGAATGTAGATGAGGATGAAACCTCCGCTCGTGACGACGGCGAGCACGATTGCGACGATCCGAAGCAGCGTCGCGTCCACATTCATGGCCTCCGCCAGACCGCCGCACAGCCCGAACAATTTCTTGTCGCGTGAAGAGCGGTATATTTTCATCGCGGTATCAGCCTTCTTTCTCGAGCTTGCGTTTCAGTTGCTCCAATTCCGCTTCGACCAGTTCGGATGATCCTGTCGGGATGTAAGACTGCCCGGATCGGCGGATTTCACGCAGGCTGCGTGCTTCGAGCTCCATGTCGCTGATCCGGTCGTCGAGCCGCCGGAACATGGTGTCCGGGTGGCCCACCATCGAGCCGAACCGCTCGTTCATGCGCTGCTGCAGACGGAGCGACTCCATGCGCGCCACATAGTATTCGCGCTTGTCATAGACCGCCTGGTATTCGCTGCGCAGCTCCCGCAGCAGCGCCTCCAGTTCGGTCACGTTCGCCTGGCTGTTCTCGTAAAGTTCTTTATATTGCTGCGCGCGCTGCGCGTGATGCTGCTTCTCCGTCAGGGCGAGGCGGGCCAGATGTTCTTCCCCGGCCTTCAGCGCGGTGACCGCCTGCTGCTCGCGCTTCTCCGCCTGCTGTTCGGCTTGCAGCCATTGCGCCCGCAGGCTGCTCGCGTGAGCCGAATATTGCTGGTACAACCGTTCAGCCTGGATGATCTCTTCCCGCGTCGCCCACAGGAACTGATCGATCAGCCGCACCGGGTCTTCCGCCCGCTCCAGCCGTTCGTTCAGCGTCGCAACCGTAATGTCGCGCACGCGCTTGATCAGACTGCTCATCGCATGACCTCCGTTTCCGTTGGTATCGCTGTTGTTCTGTCGAATGTTTCAGTCGGATCAGAAGACCCTCCTGCTTTTGCCCTTGATCATCGAGATGCCGATCACGATGGCTGCAATCGCGAGAATCAGGAAGAGCAGGCCGGACAATTTGCCGAGGAGCATGATTGCGCCGACGGCGATGAGGATGGTCCCGATCCAGTGCTTGCCGTTCCTCAGTCCGACATATCCGAGACCGAGCAGAATGATGGGGAAGAGCCAGCCGAAGATCGGGCCGAGCGTGAAACCGAAAAATCTGAGCACGATCATTCCGCCGATAATGACGAGAATGACGCCGAGCGCCGTCTTGCTGTTCAAACCGTTCACCGCCTTTCCAACCGGGTTCGTTCCTTCTGTCTTTATTCTAGGTATAATCCGGATAACACAAAACGGACCGGGGGCGGTTTTTGGACCTGGACCCCGGTCGGGGAGAACCTTCGCTTGCAGACCGAGCCGGATTTTGCGGCATCGTCGGCACAGTTGCCGGCAGCGGGCCTCCGGAGTATGATATAAATATTTCCAGCCGTCATACTGGGGGTTATCACAATATGAAACGATTGCTGGCCTGCGCCGTCTCGTTTGCCCTGTTGCTCATCTGGATGGCGCTGAACGCCGGGGATGAACCTCGGCCCCATGCCGGGTTCTCCAACTTCTACGTCATCGGAACCGCCGCTTACCAGCTTTTTTTCTATTACTTCTTCATCGCTTTGCCCGTTTCGATGTGGGTGGACAGCATCCTGTATCGCAGATTCGCTTCCCGCAAGGCGCTCATGGTCATCCGCTTGATCGGCCATACTCTATCGGGGCTGGCCGTCGGCTGGCTGCTCTCCCACCCGCTTCGGGTGCCTCCCGAAGGCCGTCTGAGCTTCGCCGCCGTCCTGTGCCTGCTGATGCTCCTGATGCTCGCGGTCGACTTTCTGTTGTCCATTCGGATCAGGCGCAAACAGCGGCAAGTTTGACGCATCACCGGCCCCCGGGGAAAATCACGCAACCACGCAGGTTCACCAACCGGCATCCCATTCCGGTTCATGCATAAACCGCGCCAGATCCACCCGTCCGCTCGCGTCCACGGCGACGCCTTCCCGCCGAAGAAGCTGCGCCTGCATCTCCCGGCCCGCCGCGTCCGGAATCGCGATCTCGCCCCTGGCGTTCACGACCCGGTGCCAGGGCAGCCGGTGCCTTTCGCTCATCGCGTGCAGAATGCGAACGACTTGCCGCGCGCCCCGCGGACTGCCGGCACGGCGGGCGATCTGGCCGTAAGTCATGACGCGGCCTTCCGGTATGCTCTGAATGAGCCGCACTACCCTCGCAGTGAATGGCGTCATCGTTCCCCCACGTCCAACGAATCTTTTGCCCAAAAGTATAGCACACCGGCCGGGACAAGTCCGCGTTCTCCCGCAGCCCGTCCGCGGTCCCGCCGGCAGCGGCCGAAAAAACGGCTCCTTCCGGGCGGAAGGAGCCTGATGCTGGAGCATCGCTTGAAAATCGCTTGAGGTGCAGATGTTGGACAGGCTGTCACTTGCTCGCAAGGAACTCGTTGAACTGCCGCTGCTTCTCTTCCACGACCTTGTCGAGGCCGGCGGCGCGCAGCGCGTTCAGATACTCCGGCAGCACCTTGTCGGGATCGACCGAACCCGTCTCGAGCGCGCGTTGATACTGCTCGATGACGTTGGCCAGGGCGCCGACTTCCGATTTCACCGGGTCGCTGTTGAAGACGAAGCCGAGCCCCGGCGAAACGTGCGCGTTCTGGTTGAACTCGCGGAACTTGTTCCACTTCTCCGGATCTTCGGAATCCCAGACGTAATTCAGGAACTGGTTGCCGAACATCCACGCCGAACCCGGCGAGTAGTCGGCCGTCTTGTCCGTCGGCGAGATGATTTCGCCGTTCCTCGTATAGTGCACGCCTTCGATGCCGAAGTTCAGCAGGTTGTTGAGCTCTTTGTCCGTGTGCAGCAGGTTGATGAACATCATCGCGCGCTCCGGATCTTCGGACGTCGAGGAGATCGCCAGCATCGAACCGGCCGTCTCGGACGTGGCGACCGTCTTCGCCGTCATGATGATTTGCTCCAGTTCGCCGGAGCGGCCGGCCGCGCTTGCGATTTCTTCCGCCTTGCCCGGCTTCATCGGCTCGACCGTCATGAACGTGCCTCTTGCCCGCCAGATGTCGGCCGACGATTGCTGGGTCGTCGCGGCGTCCTTGTTGATGTAACCCTTCTGATACCAATCGCGGGCGATGGCGAGATATTCCTTGTAGCGGTCCAGCTCTTCGACCGGCATGACCGTCGTGTCGTCCATGTCTTTCAGGATGGCGCCCGGAATCGTGCCGTCGCCGAGGAAGTCATAGTTCGCGAAGAAGTGCGAGTTGAACAGGCCGCCGTTCGACCATACCGGCACGACGTCCGGACGGCCTTGCTTCACTTTCTCGAGAATCGGCGTCAGATCCTGCGGCGTCTTCACCGAGCTCATATCGAGTCCCAGCTCTTCCGCAATCGTCTTGTCGTATACGATGCCGCCGGCAGCCGCCAGCTCCTTGTTCGTCGGCACGCCGTAGTTCTTGCCGTTGATCTTCGCGCCTTCAAGGAAGGCGGGATCGAGCGTCTCCAGGATGCCCTGCCCGTGTTTTTGCAGCAGGTCGCCAAGTTCGAGGAACGCGCCTTTGCCGACGTTGACCGCGTGGCCGTTCCATTGAGCCGTGAAAATGATGTCGGCTTTTTCGCGGGATGCGATCATCAGGTTCATCCGGTCATCCCAGGCGCCCCATTCGATCGGGACAATGTCCAGGGTGGCGTTGATTTTCTCTTTCAGAATCTTGTTGATCGCTTCTTCGACCACCTTCTCGTCCTTCTGCGGGGTCCCCGGATAGTACAGGCTCAGCTCATACGGCGGCAGATCGGACGAGCCGCCGTCGTTTCCGGACGACGGGGAAGGCGAGCCGCCGCCGTCGGTCGAACTGCCGCCGTTCGAACCGCCGCCGTTATTGTTGCCGCCGCCTCCGCATGCGGAGATGACCAACGCCACGGCGACGAGAAGCGTGAAGATGACCGTCAGACGTTTCTTCCGCTGCTTCATGTTCAAGTAGACCTCCCTGAATGAAATAGATTATATGCCATACCGGCGGAATAACCGGTTACAGCCGGACGGAATTGGCTTGACGGCGTTTCGCAGCGCGCTGCCCTCAGCCTTTGACGGCGCCGACCGTCAGACCTTTGATGAAATATTTCTGGAAGAACGGGTAGGCGAGCACGATCGGTCCGATGCCGACGACGGCCATCGCCATGCGCATCGTCTCTGCCGGGAACCGGACATATGCGCCGGCCTGCTGCAGCGCCTGCATGGCCTGGCTGTTCTGCGCGAGATACTGGACGTTCTGCATCGTCTTGTACATCAGGTACTGGATGCTGACGTTCTCGTTCTTCGTGATGTACACGAGGCTGAGGAACCAGTCGTTCCAGTAGGTGATCGTCTGGAACAGGGCCACCGTCGCCAGCACCGGCAGCGAGAGCGGCATGACGATCTGGAAGAAGATGCGGACCTCGCCCGCGCCGTCGATTCTCGCCGACTCCAGCACGGCGCTCGGCACGGATGTCGCGAAGAACGTCCGCGTCACGAGCACCCAGAACGCCGGGATAAGCAGCGGCATGATGAGCACCCAGAGCGTATCCTTCAGATGGAGAAGCTGGACATACACGAGATACCAGGGTACCAGACCGCCGCCGAACAGCATCGTGAAGAACACGATGAACGTGAAGAAACGGGCGTGCGGGAAATCCCGCCTGGAGATCGGATAGGCGTACATCGCCACCATGACCATGCTGAGCACGGTGCCGATGACGGTCACCGAGACCGTGATGCCGTACGACCGTGCCACCTGTCTGAAATCTTCGAACAGGAAATCGTAAGCGCCGGTGTCGAACACCGACGGGATGAACTTGTACCCTTCGCGCATCACCACGTCTTCGCTCGAGAACGACACCATGACGAGCAGCACGATCGGAATGATGCACAGGAGCGAATAGAGGATGAAGACGATGTTGACGCTCCACTGCGCCCACGCGGGCAAAATATTTTTCGGGTTGGCCCCGGACAGTTTCGCTTTCGGTTTCGCATTCACGGCAGCTTCCATCGCTGGACCTCCTAGAACAAGGCATTCTCGCTGTTGATGCGCCGCACGACCCAGTTCGAGAAATAGACGAGCACGAACCCGACGACGGATTGCAGGAGCCCGGCGGCCGATGACATGCCGACATCGCCGACGGTCAGGAAGGTGCGGTAAACGTACGTGTCGATGACGTTCGTGACCGGGAACAGCACGCCGGAATCGCGCGTCACCAGGTAGAACAGACCGAAATCCGCGTTGAAAATCCGGCCGATCTGGAGCAGCGTCATGATCGTGATGATCGGCGTGAGCAGCGGCACCGTAATCCGGGTCATCTGCTGCCATTTGTTCGCGCCGTCGATCGTGGCCGCTTCGTACAGCTCGTCGTCCAGTCCGACGATGGCCGCCAGATAGATGACCGCATAGTACCCCATGTTTTTCCAGGTGTTGATGATCGGCAGGATCCACGGCCACACCTTCTGCTCGAAGTACCAGTTGATCTCTTCGATGCCGAGCAGCGGGAACAGCGTCTTGTTCAGGTAGCCGTGCTCCGGGCTGATGAAGCCGTACACGAGGTAGCTGATGACGACATAGGACAGGATGTACGGCAGGAACATGATCGACTGGTGCAGCTTCGCCATGAGCTTGCTTCTGAGCTCGTTCAGCAGGATGGCGAACGCGAGCGGGAAGATCAGGTTCAGGACGATGAACAGCGCGTTGTAGGCCAGCGTGTTCCGCGTAATGATCCAGGCATCCTTCGTCAGGAACAGGTACTCGAAGTTTTTGAACCCGACCCACGGGCTGTCCCAGATGCCGATCTGATAGTTGACTTTCTTGAACGCGATCAGAATCCCGAACATCGGCAGGTAGTTGTTGAAGAACAGGATGACAAGCGCCGGAAGCATCATGAGGTAGAAAATCCAGTACTTCCGGACGGTCCCCAGGAAGGACGGTTTGCGCGTCTTCACTTCGGGAACGTCTGTTGCCGACGCAATCGCTTCCGCAGCATGGTTCGCCATTCGGATCCTCCCAGCCTCTCTGTGGCGTTGATATGTCCAGCATAGCGGAGGCTCTGAAAGCGCTTCTAGCGGGATGATGACCGGGTTGACGTTTTTGTAACCACGGGTGTTGTCCGAAGCGCCATCTTCCAGAATATCCCTCCCCGCTGTCTAATACTGTAATAAAAAACATCGCCGGCGGACTATCGGCGATGTGACCTTCGCTTGACGGTATGGTGACATTTTACTCGATTTCCTGATATTTTTTGCGGTATTCCTGCGGCGTCAGACCGGTCGAACGTTTGAACTGCTTCGAGAAGTGAGAGAAATTCGCATAGCCGACGGACAAGGCGATGTCGCTGATCTTCACGTTCGTCTTCGCCAGCGCCTCCTTCGCCTTCTCCATCCGCCGGTCGACGATGTAATCGGTCAGCGACATGCCCGTCTCCTTGCGGAACAGACGGGACAGATAGGCCGGATTGAGATAGACGTGTCCGGCGATTCGCTCCCGATTCAGATCGTCGTGCAGATGCGCGTCGACGAACCGTTTGACGCGAACGATGGTGTTCGAGCTGGCCTCGCTGTGCTCGGCGATCACCTTGCGCGCCTTGCCGGTGAACGCAATCGTCCAGCTCTTCAGCGCCGCCAGCGTCCGCATCGTCTGGTTGACATCCGGATGCCCGCCGTCGGGATAGACGTCGCCCGGCGACAGCCCGCGGCGCAGCAGCGCCTGGAACACTTCGTACGTAAGCCCCGAGATATAGAGCATCATCGCCGCCCGATCCGGCGGCTCGCGGGTGAACGCGGCGAACGCCTCGTCGATTCGCCGAATCAGCTCCGGCTCCCGGCCGTTCTCGATCAGCAGCGCCCATTCGCCGAAGTTGGGCATGTACGCCGATCGGACCGGCTGCCGCATGAAGGCGGAAGCCCGGAACACCTCGCCGGTCCGGTGGACGTTGTGCCGCTCCATCTCCGCGAGCAGCGCAATGTTCGGAGGCAGTTCCCGCAACGGGGCCGGTTCGCCGATGTAGCAGGAGACGACGCTGTAGAGCAGCTCGCCGGCTTTGCGCACGTATTCGCGGCATCGCGCTTCCGGTTCGTCCCCGCCCAGGCCTTGCGGATCGTAGAACAGCGCGAACAGCATGCCGTGCCCGTCCTGGATGACGTGTCCGGCACTGTCCCGGAGCAGGATGTCGCCGGCCGCGTTCTTGAGCGCGTACGTCATGATCTCCTCATCGCGCGCGCTCCAGTCCTGCTTCCATTCTTCCACGCTGATCAGGATCGGCAGAACCGGACTGTCCGCGGTCAGCTCGATGCCGTAGAGCGCCAGCATCGGCTCCAGCTGCTCCGGCGTCGGCGCCAGCCGATGATGGAACACGTCCTGCCAGAAGCGCTCGATCAGAAGCGGAAGCTGGCGATTCCACTGTTCATAGTAATATTCGTAGGTTTTGCGGAACGCCTCCTCCTGCTCGCGCTGCCGGATTTTGCCGAGCGCCTTGACGACGCAGGCCTTGAGCTGCTCATGATCGATCGGTTTGAGCAGGTAATCGAAACTCGACAACTGGATCGCCTGCTGCGCATAGCGGAAATCGGCATGCCCGGTCAGGAAGATCGTCTCCGTCTGCGGCGAATGCTCGTTGACCCATTCCAACAGGTCGATGCCGGTCTCGTTGGGCATCTCGATATCCGAAATCATGATATGGATCGGATGCTGCCGGAAGATCTCGCGCGCTTCCGCCGCGTCATACGCCGTGAACACGTTCGCGATCTCCGCCGACACCCAGTCGATCCCCTGCACGATGCCCCTTACCGCGATCTCTTCATCATCCACGACCAACAGATTGTACATCGTCCGCCTCCCCGATAACGGATATGTCAGCCGTCCGTTCCGCCGACAGCTCGGCCGGCAGCGGCAGCCGGACGCGAACGACCGCGCCGCCGCCCGGATCGTTGTCGAATTCGACCCCGGCCCCGCCTTCGTACCGCAGCTTGAGCCGCTGCACCACGTTCGCGATGCCGAGCCGGCTGGATTCCGAAGCCGGAAGCTCCTCTCCCCTGCGCAGCCGGTCGAGCACATCCGGATGGAAGCCGACGCCGTTGTCGCGAATGACGATGACGAGCTTGTCCTCGTCATCGGCGGCGGCAATCTCGCCGTGGATCCGGATGATGAATTTCTCCCGGCGGTTGAGAAAACCGTGGATGATCGCGTTCTCGACGAACGGCTGCAGCGTCAGCGCCGGCAGCGCGGCCGTCCGCCAGCGCTCCGGAATGTCGACGATGCATTCCAGTTTCTCGGGGAAGCGGAACTTCTGGATTTCGACATAGTTCCCGATATGCTTCAGTTCTTCCTCCAGCGTGATCGATTCCCGGTTCACCCGCATGATGAAGCGGAAATAATCGGCCATGTGCAGGGCCATCTTCTTCACCGAATCGTGGTCTTTCAGGACGGCGAAGTTGTAGATGATGTTCAGGCTGTTCATGTAGAAATGCGGATTGATCTGCGCCTGGAGCTGCTTCATCTCGTTCTTCTGCGCCCTGAGCTGCTCCTCGTACATCCCGATGCGCAGATTGCTGATCTGCTCGGCCATGTTGTTGAACGTGTTCGCCATGAACTGGAATTCGACCGTGTTCGTCGTCTTCAGCCGGAAATCGAGCATCCCGAGCGACAGCTTCTTCATGCCGTTGATGAGCTGGTGCAGCGGCTGGAACACGGTGCGCTGGATGAACAGCAGATACATGGAGAACAGGAAGACGAGGCCGAGCACGATGAAATAGACCGCCTTCTGGAAATAGGGGAGTCCCTGCAGCATCTGTTTCTCCGGTACGGCCACGGCAACCGCGATGTCGGCCATCGAACTGGTGCGAATCATGACGAGATGGCGGTTTTCCCCCTGCCCGACGATCTGATACGGCGTGTCGAGCAAGGGCAGGTTCGCAATCGGCAGCGTGCGGTCCGTGAAAGACAGCGGGTCCGCCATCCGCACGCCTTCGCGGCTGTACACGGCGCTCTCTCCGATCTTGTCGTCGTCCCACTGGATGCGGAGCAAGTCCAGAATATCGCTGATGCTGATGATGGCGCCGATGTACTGGTTGTTTTCGGACGGCGTCAGGCGCACAAGGAAGTCGCGGCCGGGCATCAGGTCGTTCTCCCAGAGCATCCATGTGCCGTCCAGCATCTGCCGGTGCTGCGCCGCGATGCGAGGCGCCTCCTGCGCAAGCAGCTGCTTCACCTGTCCGTAATTTCCGGAAGAACTGAAAATGATATCGTTTTCATTATAAATGAAAACAGTATGCAGCAGATTGTAAAATCCGACGTCGCGGTTGATTTTGTTCTGCACCCGGACCTTCGTCAGCACGTAATTGTCGCTGTCCACGGGAAAAGCCGCCAGCAGCCCGACATCCGCGTCGAGTACGGCCAGCTTGTACAAATAATCATTGATCTCTTCCATATACAGATCCAGCTGCCCCACGAAAATATCGAGCGTATTGCGATACGTCTCGGATACCTTGTCATGCACCACGTTCTTCGCATACCAGTTGTTGGCGATCAGGAACAGCACAACCGGCAGCATGACGGCGAAGAAGCTGATGACAAGCTGCGTTCGGATCGATCGTCTCACCCGGCCAGCCCCCGCTACACAAGACCATGTTACTGTCAGTCTAACAATGGGCGGGGCAATCCGCAACAGAAACGGCATTTGACTCCCCGATGAAAGATTGATAACCTTGTGACCGGTTCTGCATATCCTCGGGAGGTGATCGCGTGGACCGGTGGATCGGCCCAAGCTTCGAAGACTATTTGACCTGGGAATTCTGGGCGCCTTATTCCGTTGCCGCGCTCCAGAAACTGGGACACCTTCTGCTGATCATTGTCCTCACCTGGCTCACCCTCCGCCTGCGCAAAATCGTCGTCTCGCGTGTCTTCGCCCTGACAAGGCTGGACATCAAACAGCGTAAAACGCTCGAATCGCTGCTGCTGTCGTTTACGCGGTACGCCATCTTCATCGTCGCGATCCTGACCGGACTCAGCACCTTCGGCGTCAACATCGGACCGATCATCGCCGGGGCGGGCGTCGTCGGGCTGGCCGTCGGATTCGGCGCGCAGACGCTCGTGAAGGATTTGATCACCGGCTTCTTCATCATATTCGAAGACCAGTTCTCCGTCGGCGACTACGTGTCGATCAATAACGGCCAGATCCGCGGCACCGTGGTCAGCGTCGGCCTTCGCGCCACCAAGATCCGTACCTGGGCCCAGCATGTCGTCGTCATCCAGAACTCGGAAATCCGCATCAGCGAGAACTACAACCGCGAGCGCATGCGGGCGATCATCAACATTACCGTCGCCTACGAGACCGATCCGGCCGATGTCGAAGCGGCGGTGAACCGGCTGTCGGCCCGGCTGCAGCGGGAGATGCCCCACCTGTTCCTGCGGAACGAGGAGGGGGAAGTGATCGAGCCGCCGCAGCTCTACGGCATCACCGATGTCGAGAACCAGGCGCTCGGCGCCAAATATACCGTCGTCAGCCTGGTGAACGACCAGCACTACTGGACGGCTTGCAAAGAAATCCGCAAAGCGCTGCTCTATGAATTGAAAGCATACGGCATCCAGGTCGCCTACCCGCGCCGCATCGAACGCATGGAGAGCGAGGCGGTCCCGGGCTGAACCTACAGCTTCTCCACATGGAGAAGCTGTACTTGCTTCTCCGTGTAGGTGCCGCGGATCATCTCCTCGGTCAGCACCTTGAGCCGGAGCAGTCCCGCGATTTTGGCCGCATCGGCGGAAGCGGCGAGCCGCCACAGCGCCGGATCGGGCAGCGCGGCCAGTAGCTTGTCATCGTTGTATTCCCGCCTTGTCTGCGTCACGATTTTCACCTTGTACCCGCCCGCTTCCGCTTCGGTCTGCTTCCGCTCTCCGCACCAGGCGAGCATGCCGCAGCGCAGCGCGGCCATCTCCCGCTCGATCGCCTCCCGCTGCCGTTTGAGCTCGAAATAGCGCTCCGCCATCTTCTCCATCGGCTCAACCTCCTTCACCTAACGCTATGCGCGGCCGGACGGTATCAGACGCGGAATCGCCCCCGGACAAGAAAAAAAGCACCCGCGCGCAAGCGGATGCGTCAGCCGGCAGATTGCCGTGCAATCTGGTGCAAATCTGCACCTGATTCGGCCGTCGGATGCCGAGAGGGCTTGATTTGGTGCATTTCTGCACCAGATTTGCCCGTCAGATGCCGAACAGGCCTCATGTGGTGCACATATGCACCAGATTTGCTTGTTCGCCTGCCGAAAAGGCTTGATCTGGTGCATTTCTGCACCAGATTTGCCCGTCGGATGCCGAACAGGCCTCATGTGGTGCACATATGCACCAGATTTGCTTGTTCGCCTGCCGAAAAGGCTTGACCTGGTGCATTTCTGCACCAAATTTGCCCGTCAGATGCCGAACAGGCCTCATGTGGTGCATTTCTGCACCAGATTTGCTTGTTCGCCTGCCGAAAAGGCTTGATCTGGTGCATTTCTGCACCAAATTTGCCCGTCGGATGCCGAACAGGCCTCATGTGGTGCACAAATGCACCAGATTGCTTGTTCACCTGACAAGAAGGCTTGATTTGGTGCATTTCTGCACCAGATTTGCCCGTCGGATGCCGAACAGGCCTCATGTGGCGCACATATGCACCCTATCCATCTTTTTCGCCCCACGGCGGAAGCCGGAGCAACAAACAGGTTACAGCACGACCCCGTCCTTGAAGATCGCGATCTCGCGGAACCCGTTGCGTTCATTCCGCGTGACCGCCTCCCCGGAAGCGACGGCGAGCAGCTTCTCCCACAGTTCCGCGGTGAGCTGCGGCATCGTCCGGTCCGCAAGCAGCCGGCCCGCGTCGAAGTCGATCCAGTTCTTCTTCCGCTCGGCCAGCTCGCTGTTCGTCGAGATTTTCACCGTCGGCACCGGCCCGCCGAACGGCGTGCCGCGTCCGGTCGTGAACAGCACCATCTGCGCGCCGGCTGCGGCCAGCGCCGTTACCGACACCTGGTCGTTGCCGGGCGCCTCGAGGAGATTGAGGCCCGGCTTCTTCACCCGCCCGCCGTAGGGCACGACGTCGACGACGGTGGACGAGCCGCCCTTCTGCGTGCAGCCGAGCGATTTTTCCTCGAGCGTCGTGATGCCGCCGTCCTTGTTGCCGGGCGACGGGTTCTCGTAAATTTCCTGCCCGTGGCGGATGAAATATTGCTTGAAATCGTTGATCAGCGACACGATTTGCCCGAACACCCGCTCGTCGGCGGCCCGATTCATCAGAATCGTCTCCGCCCCGAACATCTCGGGCACTTCCGTCAGAATCGCCGTGCCGCCCGAGGCGATCAGCCGGTCGGCCGACGAACCGACGAGCGGGTTCGCCGTAATGCCGGAGAAACCGTCGGAGCCGCCGCATTTGAGCCCGATCTTCAGCTTCGACACGGGCACGGGCTCGCGCCGGAACGATGCGGCGTACCCGGCGAGCTCGCCGAGCAGCTCCAGTCCGCGCTCCAGCTCGTCCTCCTCGTCCTGGACGTTCATGAAACGGATGCGGCGCGGATCGATCTCGCCGATCGCCTCGCGGAACACGTCGATCCGGTTGTTCTCGCAGCCGAGGCCGACGATGAGCACGCCGCCCGCGTTCGGATGATGGACGAGCGAGGCGAGCAGCCGCTGCGTGTACTTGAGGTCGTCGCCGAGCTGCGAACAGCCGTAAGGGTGCGAGAAATGATACACACCGTCGACCAGCCCGGCGTACCTTGCGCCGCCCTGACGGGCAAGCGACTCACACATCTTGTTGATGCAGCCGACCGTGTTGATGATCCACAGCTCGTTGCGGATGCCGGCTTCGCCGTTCTCCCGCACGTACCCCTGGAACGTCTTCTGCGCGAGCGGCTCCGCCGGAGGCGCCGGCGGGACGGGGGTGTAGCGGTACTCGAGCAGCCCGGCGAGTCCCGTCCGCAGATTGTGCGTATGCACCCGGACGCCCGGCTCCAGATCTTCCTTCGCCTTGCCGATCGAGCAGCCGAATTTCAGGACGTCTCCTCCCTGTTTCACCGGCCGGGTCAAAATTTTATGGCCGCGCGGCACGTCTTCCTTCACGACCAGCTTCGCGCCGTCTTCCAGCTCCAGCGTCTCGCCCGCGGCCCAAGGCCGGAGCGCCGTCACGACATGATCGGCGGGGTGCAGCCGGATCCAGCCGTTCATGACTTCACGCCCCTCTCCCAGTTCTCGATGATGGCGGAGGCCGTCTCCGCCAGGCCCGGCCAGCGGGACATGTCGCATCCCCACAGCCGCTCATCCGCCAGCAGCCGGCGCACCGCGCCGGAGATCCCTTCGCCCTGTTCCGCTACCCGCCAATGATCCGCCGCGATCGCCAGCAAGCCGGCGTCGTCCCGCACCGGGATGGTCGTGCCGTCGAGCGCCTGCGATACATATCCGCCGCCGCTGCCGTCCGGTTGCGCGCGGTAACAGCGCAGGAGCCCGGCCAGTCCTTCCGCGAGCCGCGGCGGAATCCGCCCGCCGCGCTCCGCGTACCAGACGAGCGACGGCAAGAGCCGCACCCTGAACTTGCTCAGACTGTTCATCGCGATATCCGAGAGCCGGTGGCGAATGTACGGATTGGCGAACCGTTCGAATACCGAATCGGCATAGGCGCGCAAGGCCCCGTCCGCATCCGCCATCGCCGGCACAATCTCGCCGTACACCGCTTCGCGCACCGCCGGACCGAGCGCGGGATGTTCGAGCACTTCCCGCACCGTCCCGATGCCGTGCAGCAGTCCGATGGCCGCCATCCACGTGTGCGCGCCGTTCAGAATGCGCACTTTCCGCTCGCGGAAGTCGGCGAGATCGTCGGTGTAATGGACGTTGAGGCCCGCCTTCCTGAGGCCCAGCTCGTCATCCAGCTCCGGCTCGCCTTCGATCGCCCACAGGTGGTACGGTTCGGCGGTCGTCAGCATCGCGTCCCGGTATCCCCATGCAGCGAACCAGCTTTCCGCCTGTTCCGCATCCGGGTAACCGGTCACGATCCGGTCCACCAGCGTATTGAGGAACCGGTTATGCTGCGCAACCCACTCGCAGAACGCCTCCGGCCACCCCCAGTCGGCCGCATGGCGCAGCACGGCGTCCCGCAGCACGTCGCCGTTCCGCTCGGTCAGTTCGCAAGGCAGCAGGATGAGGCCGCGCCGCGGGTCCCCGCTGAATGCCCGCCACCGCTCGTAGAGCAGGCGGGCCGCCTTGCCCGGGAACGAGGGAATCGGCCCGTCGCCGAGCGGCCCGGGTTCATAACGGAGTCCCGCCTCCGTCGTGTTCGAGACGATGAAGCGCAGCTCCGGCTCGCGCGCCAGCGCGATGAAGCGCTCCCATTCCGCATAAGGGTCAAACGCTTGCCCGATCACCGTGACGATCTCCCGCCGCTCGACCGGCTTGCCGCCCTCGAGGCCGCGCGTCACCACCGTGAACAGCCCGTCCTGCGCGGCGAGCTGTTCGATCTTCGCCCTGCCCGTCGGGCGCGGCTGGACGACGGCGACCGTGCCGTTGAACCCTCCCTTCGACCGGCTGACATGCAGCATCCAGTCGACGAACGCCCGCAGAAAATTGCCTTCGCCGATCTGCAGCACCTTCACCGGTCCGTCGGGCTGCGCATCCACACCCGCGGCTTCGTTTGCTGTTTCCCGATTCAAAGCCCGCATTCCCGGCACCTCCACCCTCTCTCTCACGCCTTTTGGTCCATATCCCGCCCAGAGTCTAGTCGGGCAGCTCAGGCGTTTTCGCCCCCATTGTATCCCCGCGGCTCAGGTCATGGTATAGTCTGAAATTGCATGATTGTATCCGATTTTGATATTCTGGGGGCAGCGATGAGGGGGAGTGCGCATGAAGCCGTTCCGCAAGCCGTTCTTCGGCGATCCGTCTTTTCCGTTCGAAATGGTGCACCGCGCGACGAAATACCCGCAGTTCGAACTGCCCGACCATCTGCACGACCGTTGCGAGATCGTCTACGTCCACAGCGGACGCGGCACCTTTTTCATCGACGATACGCTGTACGAGAAGGCGCCGGGCGACCTGTTCCTCATTCCCGGGGGCACGATCCACCGCGCTTTCCCCGACGCCGCCGATCCGATCGTATCCACGGCGGTTTTCTTCGCGCCGGCTTTCGCGGAAGCCGCCGTGCCGGACGGGTCCTATGCGCCGCTGGGATGCTTCGAAGAGGCTCGCCGGGCGCGACGCTGCCGGCTGGTGCCGCCGGAGCCGCTGAAGGCGCAGATCGAGGCGCTGCTGGAGGAGATGCACGAGGAGCTGACCGCCGCCCGCCCCGGCTGCCGCGAGGCGGTCCGGCTCGCGCTCTGCCGGCTGCTGCTCTTGCTGAACCGGCATCTGCTGCCGGAACGCGACGGCGCCCCCGGCAGCGGCATCGGCCCGGCCTGGCTGCGGGAGGCGCTGCGCACGATCGACGCCAAGCCGGAAGCCGCGGGCAGCCTGTCGGAGCTCGCGGCCCGGGCGGGCGTGTCGGCCGCCCACTTCGCCCGCGTGTTCAAGCAGCATACGGGCATGAATGTGACGGATTTCGTGAATGCGAAGCGGATTCTGATGGCGAAGGAATTGCTGAGGGGAACGGACAGCAGCGTGGGGGCGGTCGCCGAGCGGTGCGGGTTCGACAGTCTGCCCCATTTTCACCGGGTGTTCAAGGCGCTGACGGGGATGACGCCGGGGGCGTTTCGCCGCGGCGGCAAGCCGGAATCCTGAATGCGGTCCGGCCGCGGCTTACCCATCGGTCGAAGCCGCCTCGCCCATCTCCCGCCGGAGCGCCTCCGGGTCGCGGATCACGATGCCGGAACGGCCGGCTTCGAGGATGCCTTCCCGCTTGAGCCGGTTCAGCAGCCGGCTCACCGTCTCGCGGGAGGTGCCGATGGCGCTGGCGATGTCCTGGTGCGTCAGCGGCAGCCGTATGTAAATCGCCTCGCCGCGCCGCTCGCCGCAATGCTCCGCCAGATCGGCCAGGAACCGGAGTCCGCGGTCGTGGACGTCGAAGGCGCCCGCTTCCTGCAGCCGCTTCTGCAGCGCCATGATTTTGTTGCTCATATCGCGAATGATCCGGATGGCCGGAGCGGAATGCTGCTCCAGGAAAAACTCGAACGGCCGCGCCGGCAGCGCGATCAGCACGGACGGCGCGATCGTCTCGGCCGAGGCGGGATACGGCTGGCCGCTGAACAGCACGGTATGCGGAAACATCTCCCCTTCCCGAAGGATGGACACGATCCGCTCCCGGCCGGACTCGTCCGTCTTGAACGTCTTGACCAGGCCGCTGCTGACGAAATAGATCGCCTCGACTTCGGTGCCTTCCGTGAAAATGATCTCCTTCTTGCCGAACGATCGGCGCACGGCGATGGAAGCCAGCTGATCCATCTCTTCTTCCGTCAGTTCCCTGAAAATCTCGATCTGCCGCAGCAGCCCGCGGATATTGTGTCTCATGGTTTGCCTCCTCGCCGGCGGCGCATCGCGCCGAAAATAAACGCAATGTCTGCTTCTGTTTCGCGTGAGAGCGCTCACCGTACGATCACGACCGCCAGAAGGCCCGCCAGGCGTTCACTTCCTCCGTTATCTGCCGGCCGCCGAGGTCGAGCCAGCGGTTCACGAAATCGTCGAACGCCTCGAGCGGCAGCCGACCGTAGATGATCTGGTTGAACGTCTCTTCCTCCAGCTTCCGCAACACATCGCCCTTCTCGCGCTGCGTCGGCGTCGGCGCGCCCTGGTACTGGTCGATCCAGGAGCTGTCCTTCTGGGACAGCAGCACTTCCACCGTATTCGGCTGGCCTTCCGCCCGCCACCTCGACGGAATCCGGGCGCCGTCGAACGTGAGCGTATAATTCGCCACGCGCACGTATCCGCCCGGAACCCGCCGCGGATCCGTCGACGGGCGCCCTTCGTGATACGACCAGTCGTAGTTTTCCGCCAGGCCGTACTTGAGCTCGCCCTCGCGCAGCGCGTAACTGTCGAACAGAAAGTTCTGATACTTGAAGAAGTACTCGGGCTTCTCCATCTTGTTGCTGATCAGGATGGCGCCGTTGCGCGGCAGCGAGCCGCGCCGCGCGACATGCCCGTCCGGCCCGGCGGGCAGCGGAATCGCACGGAACTCGGCGCCCGTCATGTCGCCGAACGGCCAATAGACCATCCAGTGCGGGCCGACGATCATGCCGACCTTGCCCTGGATGAACGCTTCCTGGGCAGCGGTGCCGTCCATCAGCTCCGCCTCGCCCGGAATGAGCCCCTGGCGAAGCCATTCGCGCAAGACGGCGAGCGCCTCCTTCGCCCCCGGATGGACCGATCCGTAGATCAGCCGTCCATCCTCGCCGACATTCCATTGGGCGGGCACGGTGCCGAACATGCCGAACACCCAGCTGGCATCGCCCACCTGCGTGCTGACACCGGAACCCAGCGCCACCGCCAGCGCCGCCGTATCGTGGCGGCCGTTGCCATCGGGATCGCCGAAGGTGAAAGCGCGCATCACCATCTCGAGCTCGCCCAGCGTCGCCGGCGGTTCCAGCCCGAGCTGCCGGAGCCAGTCCGTCCGGATCCACAGCACCGGATCGGAATGGTATTCGTAATCGAGAATCGGGATCGCGTACCTTCGGCCGTCCCGCGTGAACGCTTCCCAGACATCGGCGTTCTCGTTCATCGCCTTCTTCCACGTCCCGGAGGCGTAGGCGTCGAACAGCGTGCCGACTTCCCGGAACTCCCCGGAATCAATCAATTCTTGAATAATCGCGCTGCGCGTCGCCACGACGTCCGGCACGTTCCGCTTGGCCGTCAGTTCGAGCCGCAGCTTGGTGTCGAACAGGCTGGACGGCACGGTCCACAAATACTGGATCCGAATGCCGAGCCGCTGTTCGGCCCATCGCGTATGCACGTTGTTTTCGAGCGTCTCGCCGTACTTGAACACCATGTCCGGCGTAATGGCGCCGACGGTTGTCATGACGTAAGGCTGCCCGCCTTCATCCGCAGCCGGCTCTTCCGGCTTCCCGACACCGCCCGGAACGGAGCAGGCCGGGATGAGCACAAGCAACAGCAGCGCGGCAGGCAGGCAGATCGTCCGAATCCGATGCAAGCGCCATTCCTCCTCCAAGCCTCGTCTGTCTCCATTTTAGCGGATTGCCGCAAAAAATGCTCGGCGAACGCGACGGCGAATCCTTTTTTGTGTACACTGGACCTATGGAGAGACAGCGCGGAGGGGGGCTTCGGACGTGACGCGGAAGTGGAGTCTTTTTACCAAAATGGTGACGTTTCTGGCCTTGCTGCTGCTCGCCATTGCGGGACTCTACGGCTATACGGTGGCCACATCCATCAACACCGTGCAGCAAGAGCTGGAGACTTCGCGTCTCAACCAGTTGAAGTTCCTGGCCGACATGCTCGAGAACGACATCGACCAGCTGACCCTGAACGCCTACAACCTGCTGCAGGACCAGAGCGTGCGCGATTACGCCATCCTGCCGTCCATTGAACATCTGGTGGACCGGAACCGGCTGAAGATGACGATATCGGAAAAATTGAAGCTGCAGAGCACCGCCAGCGCGTGGACGAATACGCTGACGGTCTATTATCCGGAGACGGGCGACGTCCTGTCCTCGGACCCGATTCGGGCGCTCAAAGTTGAATACGATTTTAACGCGCTGCAGCCGGGGCAATGGACGTTCGACCACTTGACCGGCGAGTTCACCCTCTATGTCCGGGACCGGGAGGCCGGCGGCGATGTGTGCGTGGTGCTGTCCTTTCCCTCCGAGAACATCCGCAAGCTGCTGGCCTCCTACGAAAGCCACAGCCGGCCGTACCTGTATCATCCCTCAGGACGGTTCATCTTCGATTACAATATGGACAGCGTGACGGCGATCCGGATGGCCGGCCAGCTCTGGGGGAAGGAAATCGAGGGCAGCCTGACGATGGTGACGGAAGCGAACGGCATGTCCTACCTGCTGAACGCCCTGCCGACCGTGCTCGACGGCTGGGTGCTGATCGAGTTCACCCCGCTCGAACGCATCCTGCAGCCCATCCGCAAGAGCACGACGCTGTTCGCGGGTGCGACGGCCGCCCTGCTGTGCCTCGGCGTGGCGTTCGCATTCGAACTGTACCGGAACGTGCAGCTTCCGATCCGGAAGCTCGTCAGCAGCCTGGCCCGCTTCAGGGAAGGCGACTACGGCGTGCGCATCGGCTTCGAGCCCGCGCGGGAATTCCGTCTGCTGACGGAAGGATTCAACGAGATGGCGAAGCGGGTCGGCGATCTGATCGACAAGGTGCTGACCGAGCAGCTGCGCGCGAAGGAAGCGGAGTTCAAGCAGCTGCAGTCGCAGATCAATCCGCATTTCCTGTACAACTGCCTGTTCTACATCAAAAGCAAGGCGCGGATCGGCGATACCGAGTCGGTCGAAGCGATGGCGCTCAGCCTCGGCGAATATTACCGCTACATGACCCGGACGGAGAAGGACATGGTCCCGCTGCGGAGCGAGCTGGACCTGATCAACAATTATGTGTCGATCCTGAACCTGCGCAAGCCGCGCATCGATTATATGACGGATGTTTCCGAAGAGTTGATGGACCTGCACATCCCGAGGCTGCTTCTGCAGCCGCTCGTCGAGAACGCCGTCATGCACGGCATCGAGCCGAAGCCCGGGCGGGGCACGATCCGGATTACCGGCCGGCGGCTGGCGGACGGATTCGTGCTGACGGTCGAAGACGACGGCGTAGGCATGACGCCCGAAGCGCTTGCGAAGCTGCGCGGCCAGCTCCGGGGGCCGAAGTCGGACGAATCGGGCTGCGGCGTCTGGAACGTGCAGCAGCGCTTCCTCCAGAAATTCGGCCCGGGCGCGGTGCTCGAGATGGATTCGAAGGCGGGAGAGGGAACGACGGTCACCCTGCGTTGCGAATTCCGTGAACAGGAGGTGCCCACGGCATGATGATCCTGCTTGTCGATGACGAACCGTACGCGGTGGACGATCTGGCCATGACGATCGACTGGGACAGGCTGGGCATCGAGGCGGTGTTCAAGGCGTACTCCGGAGCGGAGGCGCTCGACATCCTGGCCCGAAGGCCGATCGACATCGTGGTGACGGACATCACGATGCCCGGCATGTCCGGCCTGGAACTGTCCGCCGCAATCCGGAAGAAATGGAAGCAGACGAAGGTGATCCTGCTGTCCGGTTACGCGGAGTTCGGCTATGCGCAGCAGGCGCTGGAGATCGGCGTGTCGGAATATCTGACCAAGCCGATCAGCGACGAGGCGTTCATGCAGAAGCTGGAGCATGTCATCCGGACGATCCGCCGGGAGTGGCAGGAAATCGCGTCGTACGAGCGGGCGGTCAGCATTTTCGAGGAACATCTGCCGCTTCTCCGCAACAACCTGCTCCGCGACCTGATCCAGGGCAAAAAAATATCCCCCGACCGGCTCGTTTCGCAGCTTGCGAAGTTCCAGCTTCCGTTCGAGACGGGCTGCCGGGTCGTGCTGATGACGATGCGGCTGGAGGGGTTCCATTCGTTCTCCGCGGACGACATATTCCTGTTCGAATACGCGATCGACAACATCGCCCGCGAGCTGTACGCCGATGAATTCGCGCTGTGGAACTGCAAGGACGAGCTCGGCCATCTCGTGTATGCGGTGAGGCCGGCGGGCGGACCGGACGGAGATCCGGACGGCGAATCTTACGCCAGGATCACCTTGCTGGCGGAAGAGCTGCAGCGCAGCGTCGAGCAATATTTGCGCGGACGCGTCTCGGTCGTCATCAGCCGGACGGGCATCCTGCCGGACGACCTTCCCGGGCTGTACCAGTCGTCGCTCGGCCTGCTTCGCCGTTATATCGGAAGCGAGCACGGCTTCTTCATGACGATGGACCGCGATGACGCGCCCGCGGACGTCGCCGCCTTGACCCGGTTGTACGAGCCTCCGTCCTTCATCCAGCTGTTCGAATCCGGCCAGTGGGAGAACGCGATGGAGAAGCTCGAAGCGGTGTTCGCGGAACTGGCCGCAAAACGCATCGACACCGCGGAGCATCTCCGCGAGATTCACAGCCAGCTGCTCGCCGCGTGCTTCTATATCGCGCACAAGAACGGCAAGATGCTGTCCGATCTGGCGGGCGCCGACCTGGCCGACCGGGAGCCGCCGCCGGATGCGGCGAAGCTGAAAGAATGGGCCGCGCAATTGGTAACCCGCATCCGGAGCGAACTGGAAGCCGAGATGAACAATACGCGCAGACAGCTCGTCCGGCAGGTGCACGAATACATTGACGCCAACCTGGAATCGGCGACGCTGCAATCGATCGCGCATCACGTGTCGCTTCACCCCGTCTATTTGTCCAAAGTGTACAAACAGGAGACGGGACAGAATATCAGCGATGCCATCTATCGCAGAAAGATGGAACAGGCCACGCATCTGCTTCGCAACACCCGCCTGAAAATTTACGAGATCACCACCATGCTCGGCTATTCCAATGCGCATTATTTCATCAAATTGTTCAAGGAATATTCCGGTCTCACGCCGCAGGAATACCGGGACCGGGCGGAATGAGGTTCGGGGATTGAGGAGGAACCGGCTTGCTTAAGGGCAACAACGACAACGGAAATCAACCGCCGCATGAGCCGGAGCCGGAGCAAGGCTCCGTTCATGAGCGGCTCGGCGGGACCCATGAGCCGGGCGGCGGGATAGAGCCGATTCACGGGACGGATGAGCCGTACACGGATCACAATGATGATCCCGATGATGATCTTGATGCGGACATGGATGATGAGCCGCCCGCAAGGCGCAAATGGTTCAGGAACGCCGTCATCGGGCTGCTCGTTGCCGCCTTGATCGGCAACATCCTGGCGTTTTGGCCCCAAATCTACAACATGCAGACGCTGCCGCTTCTGTTCAAATCCAGGGAACTGTCCGGCCGCGAGGAAGTCCGGCACTACAAGAAAGCCGTTGTCCTGGTCGCCACGGACAAAGGCAAAGGATCAGGGTTCCATGTTTCGGACGGGTACATTGTCACCAACTATCACGTGATCGAAGACGCCGCTTATTTCATCGTTGAATTTCCCGGGGAAAACGCAAGATTTGCGGCTGATGTCGTCGCATTCGACCCGGATTTGGATCTTGCCGTCCTGCAGGTGGACAGCGGGGGAAAGCGGCTGCCGGCGATTGAAATCGAGCGGGAACACGATTGGGAACCCGGCGCGCACGTCTATGTGATCGGCAATCCGCTGGATCTCAAGCAGATCGCAAGCGAAGGCAAAGTGCTGGGCATGCTGCCGATTCAGGGCCGAAGCCAACCGGTTATGGCGATCGACGCGCCGGTGCACAAGGGGAGCAGCGGCAGCCCGGTCATCAACGAGCATGGCCGCGCCATCGCCGTGATCTATGCCGCGGGTGAAATCATGGATCAGGGCGGAAAGAAACAGGTCGGACTCGCCGTGCCGCTCCGGGATCTGGATGCGTTGCTGCCCGAGTTGCCGGAGCATGAAGCAGGCGGACCGTGAAGCACGCAACAAGAAACCGGCTTCGCATTTGATGCGAAGCCGGTTGGCGTTCAAGGGGATCAGGACGGATAGGCAAGGCTGCCGCCGGCGCTATCGATCCGGTACCGGCTTGCCATCGCCTCGACCGGATTCCGGCCGAATGCGCGCAGCCACTTCAGCTCCCTGGCAGCCGCGTCCCACGGTTCATGCGGCCGGTTCCGGATGACCGCGGCTTTTCCGAAGTGGCTGTGCAGGTTGTCGATATAGGTCTGGTAACGTTCTTCCGATTTCACATTCACCCAGCCGCCATCGAGCCGCACCCACAGCGGCCGCTCCCAGCGGCAGGCGGCGATGATCGGCGTCATGCCGTATTGACGGATCGTTTCGATCAGCCCGAGGCAGCGTTTGATGCCGTCTTCATTCGGCGTTCCGTCGATCTGCAAGACTGCGGGCCACAGCAGTTCGAATTGCACGGCGCGGTATCCCATGGCGGCCAGCACGCCGATATCCTCGGGACGGAGCAGCCTGCTGCCGTCCGATTCCGCCACATGCCGGTTCCAAATATCGCTGACCGCCTTCCCGCCTGCCGCGTCCCCGCTTTTCGTCCGGGTGCCGGCATGCTGCTTCTGGATTCGGTACGATCCCCAAAAGGCCATGAGCGATATCCCCCTTTTCAGTATTCGTACCGCAAGTCGTTGATGCAAGCCGCATCTTAGCGGTTCTGATTCCATTGTAGCGCCGGGGGAGATGGGCTGACATAACAAGAATGCAAGATCGATACCCCGATCATAACTTCTTGCCGGACCGGTCAAGTTTGGAACTTGCTCGGTGAAAGAATGCACATCGGACGGCCATTTGTGATAGAGTGTTCATGAAAAGGCGATCGTCAATCGGCGATACCGGACGAGACAGCAATGCAAGACCGATCCCACGTCAAGCAGAGAAAGGAAGAACGACGATGATCGAACTGAAAAGCAGACGCGATATCGAGGCGATGCGCCGGGCGGGACAGGTGGTGGCCGAATGCCATCGCCAAATCGCGCGCATGATCAAGCCCGGCGTGACGACGATGGAGATCGACAGGCTCGTCGAATCGATCATGGCGGAGCATGGCGCAAGACCTTACCAGATCGGCTACAAGGGATACCCTTACGCCACGTGCGCCTCTGTCAACGACGTGATCGCGCACGGTTTTCCGAACGATGAGCCGCTGAAGGAAGGCGACATTGTCACAATCGACACGGTCGCGGAGCTGGACGGCTGGCTGGGCGATTCGGCGTGGACTTACGCCGTCGGCCGCGTCTCGCCCGAAGCCGAGCGGCTCATGCGGGTGACGCGCGAATGCCTGGAGCTCGGCATTGCGCAGGCGAAGGTCGGCAACCGGCTCGGCGACATCGCCCACGCCATCCAGACGCATGCCGAGCGGAACGGCTACGGCGTCGTGCGCGATCTGCTGGCCCACGGCATCGGCCGCAGCCTGCATGAAGAGCCGGGCTACATGCACGTGGGCAAACCGGGCAAGGGGCTGCGCCTGAAAGAAGGCATGGTGTTCACCATCGAGCCGATGCTTACGGAGGGCACCTATTTCATGACGATCGACGAGGACGGCTGGACCGCGCGCACGCTGGACGGCAAACGGGCGGCCCAGTACGAGCATGTCGTCGCCATCACGGCGGACGGACCGGAGATCCTGACAGCGCAGTAACTTTATCGCTGCAGTGTGTAATATTGCCGGCACGAAATGGCATGATGCCGAAGGATTTCGCCGTTTGACGTCGAATTGAGGTCAATCCGGAGAGCGCGCCGCGCTCTTCTGACTTCAACTTTCGACGAAACGGGGTTCTTCGGCATTGCGGCGTTATTGGGGACTTGTCTTATTGTCTGTCGTTTTGATTTCGGCTTTGCCTGCAGCGGCTGCGGAACCTGCATCGGCCTCGGCATCGCGGCCGGCCGCCGGCGTCGTCAATCCGAAGCAAGTGTATTCGTATGACATCATGGTGCGCGATCTGAAGCAGCTGGAGGAGACCTATCCCGGACTGATCCGTCTGCATGCCATCGGCGAGAGCGAATACGGACGCGATATCTGGGCGGCCGATCTCGGTCTCGGCGACGCGTACGTCATGCTGAACGGCTCCCACCATGCCCGCGAATGGATCACCACCATTCTGATCATGTCCATGCTGGATCATTACGCGCAGGCGTATGTACGGAACGAAACGTGGAACGGCGCGCCGGTCCGCGACTTGCTGCACCGCGTCACATTCCGGTTCGTGCCGATGGTCAATCCCGACGGCGTCACCCTGCAGCAGTTCGGGCTGTCGGCTTTTCCGGAAGAGGCCCACGCGGATCTCATTGCCATGAACGGCGGAAGCAGCAACTTCAAAAGGTGGAAAGCGAATGCGAAGGGGATCGACCTGAACCGGCAGTACCCGGCGGATTGGGAGAATATCAACCAGCCGGGATCCGGGCCGTATTACATGAATTACAGAGGCAAGGAACCGCTTGCGGCGAAGGAAGCGCAGGCGATGGCGGAAGCGACGAAGGAGACGAATCCGGAGATCGCCGTCGCGTATCATTCGTCCGGCGAGATCGTCTACTGGCATTTCCATACGAAACCGGAGCATGTCGCCCGCGACCGCGCCATCGCGACCCGGTATGCCGGGATGACGGGCTACCGGCTCGTCCAGCCCGCCGCCAACCCTTCCGGCGGCGGATACACGGACTGGTTCATCCAGTCGTTCGGCCGTCCGGGGCTTACGGCCGAACTCGGCCGCCCGGCCGGCGAGACGAACGTGCCGCTCTCCGAATGGGAGCGGATCTGGCCGCGGCATCGCGATACGGGCTGGATGCTCGCCGGGGAAGCGTACAATCTGTGGCTGGCGCGCCAGACCGCCGCCTACGCGTCCGGCGAGATCCGGCTGACGGCCGAGCAGCCGGCTTACCGCTGGCCGAACCATCGGTCGGCGCAGCTCGGGACGCTCTATCCGGGGCGCTACAAGCTGCTCCGCACGAAAGGCGGCTGGGCGGAGATCGCGACGGAGGACGGCCCGCGATGGGCCTGGGCCGGCCGCTCGCCGGCCGGCACGTTCGAGCCGCTCGGCGGCATCCCGGTGCGGCTGGCGCCGGACATGGCGCAGTATTTGTCGCCGCTCGACGCGGCGCCGGCCCCGCAGCCGCTCGATACGCCATCTGCGACGGCGCTGGAGCGGTGGCGCAACTGGATCATGGTCGTGACGCCGCAAGGCACGCGCTGGGTGAAGGAAGCGGATTTGTTCGGGGAATGATCCGCGCCCCGGCCGGCGGATGGGCTGCAGAAATTACTTGCCCTCGATCATCCCGCGCAGCGTGCGCACCGCTTCCTTGAGCTGCGGGTCTTCTTCCTTCAGCTTCGTCCGCAGCCGGTCCATCAGTTTGAACGCCGTGCGTCCGCTGATCGTGCCCGTCGGCGTCAGCCGCTCGTCACGCTGGAACCGCTCGACAGCCGCGGCCGTCCGCTCGTCGTAGATCCCTTCGGGCTCGCCCGGATCGTAGCCGACCGCTTCCAGCATCCGTTCCGCCGTCCGCACGTCCTGGCCGAGCGAACCTACCTTGAGCACTTCGTCCGTCGGGAGCACCGGCAGCGAGGCGTATTCCGGCAGCCCGACCTCGACATGCGGCTCGATGCCGACCTTGTTGATTCTGCCGCCGCTCGGGGTCACCCATTCCGACTCCGTCAGCTTCAGCACCGATCCGTCCTTGAGGGGGCGGAACGTCTGCACGACGCCCTTGCCGAACGTCTTCATGCCGACGAGCTTCGCTCCGGCCGAATCGCGCAGCGCCGCGGCCAGCACCTCGGCCGAGCTGGCCGAGCTCTCGTCGATGAGCACGGTGATCGGCTTATCCCACGCTTTGCTCTGCGTCGAGGTGTAGGTAATCCGCCGCTTCTCGTCCTTGTACACCACTTCGAGGATGACCTTGTCCTTCGGAATGAGCCGGCTGGCCACCTCAAGGGTCGAACTGAGCAGTCCGCCCGGATTGGAGCGGAGATCGAGCAGGAGCCCTCTCATGCCTTGCGCGAGCAGCTCGTCGACCGCTTTCCCGAACTCTTTGCCGGTGCCTTCCGCGAACCGCGTAATCTGCACTTTGCCGATGCCGTCATCCAGCATCTCCGCGTAGACCGTCGTCACCGGAATCTCTTCCCGCACGAGCGTCACGTCGAACGGCTCCGTCAGGCCGTCGCGCCTGATGGTGATCGTCACCTTCGTGCCGACTTCGCCGCGCGTCCGGCTGACGAGCTCCTGCATCGTCTTGCCCTTCATGGACACGCCGTCCACGGCGACGATGACATCGTCCTTGCGGATGCCGGCCTCATCCGCCGGCGCGCCCTTGTAGGCCGACGTGACGACGAACTCGCCGTCTTCCTCGCGGATCTCGACGCCGATCCCGACGATGTGGTCGTCGTACCGCTGCACATACTCCTTGCCCTCTTCCCCGGCATAATAGGCCGAGTAGGGGTCCCGCAGCGACGCCGTCATCCCTTTCGCCGCTCCGTGAATCAGCTCGGAAGAATCAGCGCCGTACAGGTAATCGCTCATGATCTCTCGATAGGTATAGTCCAGGTTGGCAAAAGCGGGATCCTTCAGCATCGGATACCGCTCCATCATCCACCATCTCCCGGCCAGAAAACCGGCGGCGGCCGTGACCAGCAGGACCGCCAGGGCAACCAGCAGCCCCGCTCCCCGCCGCTTCATCTTCGATTCCGTCTCCATCTTTCGCATCGCTCCGTTCACTCCAGTCGCATACTCCACGATACCGCATTCCGGACATGGCTTCAAGCGAACCCCGGGATGGACATGATCCAACATATGCGGCGCAGGGGCGGGACAGAACGTTTTGAAGCGGCAAAACCGGGCGGCGCAAGCTCCATCCGGCCGAGGCTTGCGGCATCCGCATGTTGCCGCGCAAGCCGGCATTGCGCTACAATCGGTCTGACAGATACGGGGCCGGCAAGTTGTGCCGACGGCCCGAAACAAAGGAGCGGGAGAAACCATGTACCGACTGATCGCCATTGACATCGACGACACGCTGCTGACCGACGACGGGCGCATCACGGACGCGACGCGGGCCGCGCTCGCCGAAGCCGTGAAACGGGGCGTCACGGTGACGCTGGCCACGGGCCGGATGTTCGCCTCGGCCAGCCGGATTGCCGAGCAGATCGGGTTGAACGTGCCGATCATCACCTACCAGGGAGCGCTCGTCAAAACGCCGTTCGACGGCAATGTGCTGTACGAGCGGAACGTGCCGGCGGACGCTGCGCGGGAAATTCTGGACTACTGCCGGCGGAACGGCTTGCACTTGCAGCTTTACACGGAAGACGAACTTTACGCGGCCGAAGACAACGACAAGGTTCGGGAATATGCCGAACGTTCCGACGTGCCCTATCGCGTGGAACCCGATCTCGACAAGCTGATCGACAGGCCGCAATCGAAAATGCTGATCATCGGCGATCCGGACGAGCTCGACCGGATCGCGGACGAGCTGAGACCGGTTTACAAAGGCCGCGTCCATATCACGAAATCCAAACCGAACTATCTCGAATTCCTCCATCCGGAAGCGACGAAGGGGCATGCGCTTGCCGCGCTCGCCCGCCATGTCGGCTGCACCATGGAGCAGACCATCGCCGTCGGCGATTCCTGGAACGACCGCGAGATGATCGAAGCCGCCGGCCTCGGCGTCGCCATGGGCAATGCGATCGAATCGCTGAAAGCGATCGCCGGCTTCGTTACGAAGACGAACAATGAAGACGGCGTCAAGCACGTCATCGATACCTTCATCTTGAACCGATGAAATCCTGAATTTTCCTTTCCGGCGGCGATGTCTTCGCAGCGCATCCGTAGTATAATGGAAGCGAAGCGGAAGATGTGCCGCCATACTTTTTACGCCGGAGAGAAAACGCTTCCACAATTCCACGCGGAGGTGCTTCCCATGGCCAGATTCACGGTCGACGAACAGACGGAATTGGTGCAGCTGTCCGCGGAGCATGCGGACGAATTGTTTCGGCTCATCGAGGTCCACAGGGAATGGCTGTCGCAATGGTTCGCCTGGCCGGCAGGCGTCCGGTCGCCCCTCGATTCCCTGACGTTCATCCGGCGTCTGGACACGCAATGGAAGGACGACGAAGCCGCAGGATTCGGACTGTTCACGGACGGCAAACTGATGGGCGTCGTGGAGCTTTCGCATCTCGATTCGGCGGACCGCTGCGGACGACTCGGATTTTGGCTCGCCCCGGCCGCCGGCGGACGCGGCCGCATGACGCGAGCCTGCGAGGTGCTCACCGGATGGGCATTCGAGAAGGCCGAGTTGAACCGGCTGGAGATCCGCACGGCCGTGGACAACGCCCGCGGCAGGGCCGTGCCGGAGCGCCTCGGTTTCAAGCTCGAAGGGATCGCGCGCCAGGCGAAACGGCTGGGCGACCGCTACGCGGACGTGGCCATCTACGCCATGCTGGCATCGCAATGGCTGGAAATGAGCCGGCTGGCAAGGCACATCGGATATTGACGCAAAATAGCGAAACTTTTCCATCCCGACAGTCGTCTATACTGTCGGGATTATTTTTTTTACCGGAGATGATTGGGCACAGTGCTATACATACTCGCATTTCTGGTCTCATTCGCCGTCGTCTATCTGCTGATTCCGCCGCTCGGGCGGCTTGCGTTCCGGCTCGACTTCGTGGACAAACCGCGGGAAGGGGTCGAGCGGAAGCTGCACCGCGAGCCGATTCCGCTCACCGCCAGCTACGCCATTTATCTCGGCTTCGCCACCGCCTATCTTATGCTGGCCGAGTGGAACGGCTACGAGACCATGGCCGTGCTCGCCGGCGGCGCGTTGCTGCTTGTCATCGGAACCATCGACGACTGGTACAAAACCCAGGGCCGCGATTTCCCCTCGCTGCCGAAAGCGCTTGTCCAGATAGCGGCCGCCGTGCTCGTCTATCTGTCGGGCATCGAATTTTCCGGCTTCTACAATCCGCTGATCGACGACTATGTGCTGCTGCCCGGATGGCTGCAGTGCGTGCTGACGATTCTGTGGATCTTCGGCGTGACGACCGTCATCAATTTCTCGGACGGCATGGACGGGCTGGCCGGCACGCTGTCCGCCATTTCCGCCGGCACGCTGTTCATCGTCGCCCTCGTGAAGGGGCAGAGCCATTCGGCGATGATGGCAATCATCCTGCTCGCCGCGGCCATTGCTTATCTGAAATACAACAAGCCCCCGGCCAAAATTTTCATGGGCGACGCCGGCGCGACTTTCCTCGGCTTCGTGCTGTCCGTCATCGCGCTCGACGGCGTGTTCAAGCAGGCGACGCTGCTGTCGCTGTTCATTCCGATTCTTGCGCTCGGCGTGCCGATCTTCGACAACCTGTTCGTCGTATTCAAGCGGCTCATCCAGGGCAAGCCGATCTATCAGGCGGATGCCAGCCAGGTCCATTATCGGCTGCTGCGGGCCGGATACAACAATCGGCAGGCGCTGGCGCTGCTCGGCTTGCTGAGCCTCTGCCTCGGCCTGTCATCCATCATTCTGCTGCTGGTAGAGGCTTGAGTATCACATGGGGCAGAAAAAGGCTGTTTCCGCCGCGGGCACCGGAAGTGCCCGGTCCGTCGGAAACAGCCTTTTTTCATCCTGGATCAGCGGTAGGATCTTGCCTCTTGCGCCGATTCCGAGATGACAAAGCCGAAGTACAGCGCGATTGCGCCGACGACGAAATGCAGCGCGTTATCCGCAAGGCCGACGTGCATCAGACCGAACAGATCGCCGGTGAACACGCCGAGCACCGCGAGCAGCAGATAGAAGATGCCGATGACCTGCGAATAACGATACGCATACCCTTCGCCGGACGACGCCGCAAGGCCGAGCAGCCCGACAATCAGATGAATGACGTTGTGCGCCGCGCCCAGATGGAACAGACCGAACCCGTCCGGATCGATGAAACCGTACAACCCGAGCAGCAGGAATACCAGTCCGGTCAATGCGGCGAATCGTCTGACCGCCATCCCGCATCCCTCCCCATCCCCTTGGTCTTCCATAGAACACTATGCGGGGGACGGGTGAAACATGCCTCGGGCGGCCCTGCCGGGCCGCCCTCCGCTCAGAAATCGTAATATTCGGCTTCGCCGGGCGTGATGGTCGCCCGTCCTTGCGTCAGATCAGTCATCCATGCGATGAACCGCTCCGCTTCGCCATCCTCCGGCAGGCAGACGACGGTGACGCGGTCCGTGAACACCGTGTCGCCGACATGCCAGCCCCGGCTGCGCAGCTCGTTCTCGATCTTGCCGTACCATGTATAGTCGACTTCGACCGACACCTTCCGGCGCAGCACCCGCTCGATCGGCTCCGACGCCTCGATCGCCTGCACGGCGCCTTCGGTATAGGCGCGGATCAAACCGCCGGCGCCGAGCATGATGCCGCCGAAATAGCGGGTGACGACGATCGCCGTATCTTTAAGCTGCTGCGCCTTGATCACTTCGAGAATCGGCCGGCCGGCCGTGCCGCTCGGTTCGCCGTCGTCCGACGATTTCTGGATCTCGTCCCGTTCGCCGATGACGTAGGCGTAGCAGTTGTGCGTCGCGTCCCAATGCTTCTTGCGGATCGCTTCAACGAAGGCGACCGCTTCTTCTTCCGACGTTACCGGCTTGCCGTATCCGATGAACCGCGATTTCTTGATGACAATCTCCCGCTCGCCTTCGCGGCGGAGCGTACGGTAACGCGCCAGCACAGTCGATCTCCCGCTTACAGGCGCGCTTCGAGGGCTGCCTTCTCCTTCTCGTAGCCCGGCTTGCCCAGCAGCGCGAACATATTCTTCTTGTACGCCTCGACGCCCGGCTGGTCGAACGGATTGACGCCCAGCAGATAGCCGCTGATGCCGCATGCTTTCTCGAAGAAATAGACGAGATACCCGAACGTGTACGGGGTCATGTCCTTGATCGTGACGACCAGATTGGGCACGCCGCCGTCCGTATGGGCGAGCAGCGTCCCTTCGAACGCCTTCTTGTTCACGAAATCCATCGTCTTGCCGGCGAGGAAGTTCAAGCCGTCCAGATCCTCCGGATCGCTGTTGATGGTGATATGCTCGGGCACTTCCGCCACCTGGATGACCGTCTCGAACAGGTTGCGCGAGCCCTCCTGGATGAATTGGCCCATCGAGTGCAGGTCCGTCGAGAAATCGACCGACGCCGGATAGATGCCCTTGTTGTCCTTCCCTTCGCTCTCGCCGTAAAGCTGCTTCCACCATTCGGAGAAATAGTGCAGGTTCGGTTCGTAGTTGACGAGAATTTCCGTCGTCTTGCCTTTGCGGTACAGCGCGTTGCGGACAGCCGCGTATTGATAAGCGCCGTTCTCGCGCAGGTCCGGATTCGCGTATTCGCGCGACGCGTCGGCTGCGCCCTGCATCATCGCGGCAATGTCGATGCCCGCCACGGCGATCGGCAGGAGACCGACGGCCGTCAGCACGGAATAGCGTCCGCCGACATCGTCCGGAATGACGAACGTCTCGTAACCTTCCGCGTCGGCCAGTTTCTTGAGCGCGCCCTTCGCCCGGTCGGTCGTCGCGTAGATCCGTTTGCGCGCTTCTTCCTTGCCGTATTTCTGCTCCAGTTTCTCGCGGAAAATGCGGAAAGCGATCGCCGGTTCGGTTGTCGTGCCGGACTTCGAGATGACGTTGATCGACCAGTCCTTGCCTTCAAGCAATTGCAGCAGGTGGGCGACATAGGTCGAGCTGATGTTGTTGCCCGCGAACAGCACCTGCGGCCCCTGGCGCTTGTCAGCCGGCAGCATGTTGTAGAAGGAATGCGACAGCATCTCGATCGCGGCCCGCGCGCCGAGATACGATCCGCCGATGCCGATCACGACGAGCACGTCGGAATTTTCCCGGATGCGCGCCGCGGCCGCCTGAATCCGCGCGAATTCTTCCTTGTCGTAATTGACGGGCAGATTGATCCAGCCCAGGAAATCGCTGCCCGCGCCGGTCCCGTTATGAAGCTGGTCGTGCGCCAGTCTGACGGCGTCTGCCAGGTAATCGATCTCATGCTGGCCGACGAACGGCAGCGCTTTCGAATAATCGAATGTTACGGCTTTCGACATTTCCTTTTCCTCCCGATTCCGTCTGGATAATGGCAGCCGATGCCGGATCGGCCGCCTGTCCCTGCAACCAAAACCTAACCACTAGAATACTGGATTTTACAACCGAACTCAAGGAAAACGGTCACGCCTGCCTTCCCGGGAGGCATTACCGTTTTTGCGGCGTGATATAGGCACGGTTTATGATCGCCGGACGATCCCGCAGCCCGCGCGGGGAGCGCGGCAGCACAAATGAAGCCCCGGACGGGCAAGGAACGCGGGCCGTTCCTCCCCTCACCGGGGCCTGTCAGCTTTGCGTGCCGGCATTCGCCGGGCATTACCGCCGGAACTTGCTGATCAGCATCTCCATTTCCTGCGCCAGGTGGGCCAGATGCTGGGACGAAGCGGACATTTCTTCCATCGTCGCGAGCTGCTCCTCCGTCGCCGCGGACACCTGCTCGGTCTCCGATTGGGTGGAATCGCTGATGTTGTGCAGTTCCGTGATCATTTTCTCGATCTGGTCCGCGCCTTCCGCCATCGACTGCGCGGCGAGCGTTGCGGTCCGCATCTGCTCGGCAAGCCGGGCAACCGCTTCTTCGATCTGTCCGAACGATTGGTCCGCTCTTACGACGGCCGCCCGTCCCTCGTCCACGCGTTCTTTCGTCAGATCCATCGACTGCACGGCTTGCTGCATATGCTCCTGCACATCCGCGATGATGCGTTGTACGCTCTTCGCGGCCTCAAGCGATTGTTCCGCCAGCTTGCGCACCTCGGAGGCGACCACCGAGAAGCCGCGGCCGTGCTCGCCCGCTCTGGCCGCTTCGATGGATGCGTTGAGCGCCAGCAGGTTCGTCTGTCCGGCAATATCGGAGATGGCGCGCGCAATTTTCTCAATTTGCCCGGATTGTTGTTCAAGCAGACGGATCGACGCGGAGAGCTGCTCCACGGATTGCTGGATTTCATCCATCGACGCGGACGCCTGCTGCATCGTGCGGCTGCCGTCCCGCGCAATGTCCGACGTTTCAAGCGCGCTGTCCGCCGCCGCCTGCGTTTTGCCCGAGACATCCGATGCCTGTTCATTGATCCGCCTGGTCGCTTCGAGTCCGCCCGCCACCTGCTCCGCCTGGCGGCCCATGCCGGAGGCAACCTCCTGCATCGACGTAGCGATGACTTCGCTCGCCTTGCCCGTCTGCTCGGCGCTGGCGGTCAACTGCTGCGAAGATGCGGCAAGCTGCACCGACGTATCGCCGATGCGGCGGATGACGTCGCTCATATCGTCCATCATCTTGTTGAAGGAAGCGGACAGCTGGCCGAGCTCATCCCGCGAATCGAGCGCGATGCGACCGCTCAAATCCCCGTCGGCGGCGTCGGCCATCAGTTTCCGCAGTTCCGACATCGGCTTCGTGATCAGGCTCGATACCCGCAGCATGAGCCCGCCGTTGATGAGCAGACCAAGCAAAATGATCACGATCATAATAATGATCGCAATATTCATTCTGTGCTGAATGTCCCTGTTCGCCTGGACCGCTTGCTCCGTGCTGATGTCCGAAATCTCGCTCAGCAGCTGGTTCTTCTGCTCCAGCAGCGAGGAAGCCTCGCGGTTGAAATACGCGATCGCCGAAGCCTGTTGGCCGCTCGACGCCAGTTGCTCGGCTGTCGTGCGGCGATTCGAATACTGGAGATCAATCGCCTCGATCCGCTCGATCCGATCGCTCTCCGCCTTGCCGACTTCCGTCGACTTCAGCTCATCCATGACTTCTCTGAAACGTTTGCTGTGTTCCCTTACCTTTCCGTATGCAATCTCCCGGGCATCTTCGTTCGTCGCCATCAGATACTGGTAGGAATCTACCTCGATGGCTTGACCGATGATCGCCGCTTCGTTCGCCAAATCGATCGTCTTGATGTTGTCCGACGCCAGTTTCTCGATCTGGGCATTCATGAGCGTCATGGTGATGAATCCCGCCAAACCGATGCACAACATGAAGATCGTGCTTGACACCAGAATGACCGTCAGCTTGTGGCGGACGCTCACATTTCTGAGAAAACTGAGCTTCAACAGTTGCGGGAACTTTACCTTGCCGCGGACTTTCGTTGCTGTTTCGTCTGCAGTTCCGTCGAATTTTTTTGCCATCCTTGAAATCCTCCTGCCTATCGTTATCGACGGTTGTAATTCACGCGTTATACGACTTTTTTATCGGATCGGCGGGCGCAGAAATCAAGATTTTGTATGAAAATCGTAGGATAGTGTAAAAAAATCGTATGAAATCTGAGGAATTGTTAAATGAGACAAGTAAAAAAGCCCCGCTTCAAGCGGGACTTTCGATCGATATCGGGGATGTTCACGGCTTAGAGGAGCGCCTTCACCTTGGCGACGACGTTTTCGACCGTGAAGCCGAACTCCCGGATGAGCCGGTCGCCCGGCGCCGAAGCGCCGAACGTGCTGATGCCGAGCACCGCACCCTTCTCGCCGACATAGCGCTCCCAGCCGAACGGATGCGCCATCTCGACCGCGAGGCGCGCCTTCACGTCCGGCAGCAGCACGAAATCGCGGTACGCCTGGTCCTGCTTGTCGAACAGATCCCAGCTCGGCATGCTGATCACGCGGACGCCGATCCCTTCTTCGGCCAGCGCCTTCGCCGCCGCGACCGCGAGCTGCACTTCGGAACCCGTCGCGATGATCTGCGCGGCCGGCTTGCCGTTCGGCGCGTCGCAGATGACGTAAGCGCCGCGCTCGACGCCCGTGCGCGCCAGCTCGGCCGTGCCTTCGATGATCGGCAGGTTCTGGCGGGTCAGCACCAGCGCCACCGGATTCGACCGGTTCTTGACCGCGTAGCGCCATGCGGCGGCCGTTTCGTTCGCATCGGCCGGACGGATGACCGTAAGATCCGGAATGACCCGGATCGAGGCGAGCTGCTCGATCGGCTCGTGGGTCGGCCCGTCTTCGCCGACCGCGATGCTGTCGTGCGTCAGGACATAGACGACCGGCAGCTTCATCAATGCCGCCAGTCGGACGGCCGGACGGAGATAGTCCGTGAACACGAAGAAGGTGCCGCCGTACACTTTCAGGCCGCCGTGCAGCGCGATGCCGTTCATCGCGGCCGCCATGGCGAACTCGCGCACGCCGAAGTAAATGTTGCGTCCGTCGTAGCTGCCCGGCTTGTAAACCGGCAGTCCTTTCAGGTGCGTCATCGTCGAGCTTTCGAGGTCGGCCGAACCGCCGACCAGATTCGGCACGCGCTTCGCCAGCGCGTTGAGCGCTTCGCCGGAAGCGACGCGCGTCGAGACCGCCTTGCTGCCGTCATAGACCGGCAGATCGGCGTCCCAGCCATCCGGCAGTTCGCCGGCGGCAGCCTGCTCGAACTGCTTGCCGAGCTCCGGATGCGCCGCCTTGTACGCTTCGACGAGCTTGTTCCACTCCGCGTTCGCCTGCTCGCCGCGCGCCTTCACCTGCGCGAAATGGTCGCGCACTTCCTGCGGCACATGGAACTCCGATTCCGGGTCCCAGCCGTAGAATTGCTTCGTCAGCTTCGCTTCATCCGGACCGAGCGGCGAACCGTGCGGGCCGCCGTGGCCGCCTTTGCCCGCCTTGTTCGGGCTGCCGTAGCCGATGACCGTCTTCACTTCGATCAGCGTCGGTTTCGACTTCTCGGCCTGCGCCGCCTCGATTGCCTTCGCCAGCGCCGCCAGATCGTTGCCGTCCTCGACGCGCAGCACCTGCCAGCCGTAAGCTTCGAAACGCTGCGCCACGTTCTCGGAGAACGCCAGATTCAGCTCGCCGTCCAGCGAGATGTCGTTCGAGTCGTACAGCACGATCAGCTTGCCCAGCTTCAGGTGGCCGGCAAGCGAAGCCGCCTCGCTCGCGACGCCTTCCATCAGGTCGCCGTCGCCGCAGATCGCATAGGTGTAATGGTCAATGACCGGATAGCCTTCGCGGTTGTACGTCGCCGCCAGCTGCGCTTCGGCCATCGCCATGCCGACGGCCATGCCGATGCCCTGACCGAGCGGACCGGTCGTCGCGTCGACGCCCGGCGTATGGCCGTATTCCGGGTGCCCCGGCGTCTTCGAGCCCCATTGGCGGAAATTCTTGATTTCCTCGAGCGGAAGATCATAACCGGACAGATGAAGCAGCGCATAGAGCAGCATGGAACCGTGGCCGGCCGACAGCACGAACCGGTCGCGGTTGATCCAGGACGGATTGGACGGGTTGTGCTTCATCGTGCGGGCGAACAGTTGATAACCCATCGGAGCGGCGCCCATGGGCATGCCCGGATGCCCGGACTTCGCCTTCTCGATCGCGTCGATCGCCAGTGTGCGGATCGTGTCAATCGACAATTGATCGATGGATTTCTGCGTAACCGACATTGCGTTTCCTCCCATGTCTCTTCCGTGTGCCGCGGCGCTCCCGAAACGTGCGGGCGGCAGCGTTTTCTCAGAACAATTTTCAAATATTGTATCATTTGCCCAGTCGGTTTTCCACTTTCACCATTGGCGGTGCGCCGGGCACGCGGCCATCAGTTGAACACGACCGTCTTGTTCTGGAATACGATGATGCGGTCCTCGAGATGCCATTTCACCGCGCGGGCGAGCACCGTCCGCTCGATGTTCCGGCCGATCCGCTTCAGACTGGCGACGTCGTCGCGGTGCGACACCCGCTGCACGTCCTGCTCGATGATCGGACCGCCGTCGAGCTCCTCCGTCACATAGTGGGCCGTGGCGCCGATGATTTTTACCCCGCGGTCATAAGCTTGCTGGTACGGCTTTCCTCCGACGAACGCCGGCAGGAACGAATGGTGAATATTGATGATCCGATTCGGGAAGTACTCGATGAACCGCGGCGTAATGATCTGCATGTAGCGCGCGAGCACGATCAGATCGACCTTGCCCTCGTGCACTTTCTCGAGCTGCAGCCGCTCGGCTTCGGCTTTCGTCTCCGGGGTGACCGGGATATGGTGGTACGGAATGCCGAACGATTCGACGAGCTGGCGCATGTCCGGATGGTTGCTGATCACCATCGCGATCTCGGCGTCCAGATCGCCGGCCTGCCATTGCCAGAGCAGCTCCAGCAGGCAGTGGTCTTCCTTCGAGACGAAGATCGCGATCCGCTTCTTCCGGCTCGCCCGGAAGATGTGCCATTTCATCTCGAACCGGTCGGCCACGCGGACGAAATCTTCCTGCAGCTTCGGCAGCTCCCGGTCCAGATCCTGGAGGTCGAACTCGAAGCGGATGAAGAACATGCCGCCGTCCGGATTCATCGTGTATTGGTCCGACGATACGATATTCGCGCCGTGCTCGTACAGGAACTGCGACACGGCGGCGACGATGCCCGGACGGTCCGGGCACGAGATCAGCATCCGCGCCCGGTTGGCGCTCCTTTCAATCGGATGTTGAGGCTTGTAGACATTCTGCTGCATGCTTTGTACTTCCTTCCGTTCGTATGGTCATGAAGCCGGGTCGGGGCTTAAAGGCGCTTCAGGCTGTCACGCTTCCTTCAGAAGCTGCTTGCCGGCGAACCAGGCGGTCAGCCGGTGGTTCACCGCTTCCTCCGTCAGATCTTCCGGCAGCACCCGGTTCTCGATCACCAGGTCATACAGCCGGTCCATCGGTTCGCGCGGATCGGCTTTCTTCGCCTTGGCATCGTTCTTCAGCGTCTCCCAGACCGAGAGCACGTACGTCCGCCCCTCGATCGCTTCCTTGTCGAAGAAATGGTGCAGCCGCTCCACATGATCGAAGAAGTCCTCGCCGAAGCGCTCTCTCGCGTCACCGCGCAGCAGCGCGATCTCGGCTTCGTACATCGGCCGGGCCTTCTTGCTGTCCTTGCCGATCCACGGCGTCTCGAGGATGAACGGCCGTCCCTTGAGCAGCTCGTGATGGACGACCCGCTTGATCGCCTCGTAGCCGAGGTAGCCGGCGCCGACCGGCGCATGGCGGTCTTTCGCCGCGCCGCGCGGGTTTTTGGAGTCGTTGATGTGGACGACGGCCACGCGGTCCAGCCCGACGACACGATCGAACTCGCGCAGCACGCCGTCGAGATCGCCCACGATGTCGTAACCGGCGTCGTGCATGTGGCACGTGTCCATGCAGACCGACAGCCGGTCGTTGTCCTTCACCTTGTCGATGATGGCGGCGATCTCCTCGAACGTGCGGCCGATTTCGGTCCCTTTGCCGGCCATCGTTTCGAGCGCGATCTTCACGTTCAGCCCTTCCGTCCCGGCCAGCACTTCATTCAGACCTTCCGCGATCCGGGCGATGCCGTATTCGGGGTCCTTGTCCGTGTACGCGCCCGGGTGCAGCACGATATGATCGACGCCGATCGCGTGCGTGCGGCGGATCTCCTCCTGCAGAAAACGGACCGCCAGCTCGAACGTGTCGTCCTTGTACGAGCCCAGATTGATGATATACGGCGCATGCACGACGATCTCGTCGATGCCGCTCTCCTTCATGAGCGCCTTGCCCTCTTCGATGTACAGATCTTCAATCGGCTTCCGCCGCGTATTCTGAGGCGCGCCTGTATAGATCATGAACGAACTGGAGCCGTACGACACCGCTTCCTCGGTCGCCGTCACAAGCCCCTTGTCCGAAAAAGACACATGCGAACCGATCTTGAGCACCTTTACCCCTCCCGACAGCACATTTCCTACTATTCTAACAGAATCGGCCGGCGCTTGAAAGACAAGCCGCGCGGGACCCCGTTGGCAATGTGAGGCGCAAGGCTTACCCGAGCCCCGGCTGGAATCCCCGGCAACCGGACCGGCCGTTCAAGGAATCGTTGTTCGAAAATCGCCGGCCGGTGCGGTATAATGATCGGGAGAGGTGACGGATCAAGATGGGCAATGTCCATAACGGGTTCATGTATTTCATCTTATTCTGGGCGGTCGTTCTGGTCGTCTCCATGGCGATCGGCGGCTACTTCATGTTCCGCAAATTCCTCAAGATCATGCCGAAGCAGGACGGCATGTCGAAGCTCGACTGGCAGAATTACTGGGTCGAGAAGAGCCGGCCGCTGTGGACGGAAGAGTCGAAGGCATTCCTCGATCTGCTCGTATCGCCGGTGCCGAAACCGTTCCGGGACATTGCGAAACATTCCATCGCCGCGGAGATCGGCAAGATCGCCGTCGAGAGCGGCGCTTCCGAAGTGACGCGGGAACACTGCATCGAAGGCTACATCAAGGCGACGCCCAGGCGCGACTACCGCAGCCTGATCTCGTTCCTCGACAAGCACGGCATTGATTACAGTCCGTACCGGCATTTGTTGAAATCCTGAAGATCGCTCGGGGGAGGCGTCGGGCATGCGCGTGGCGGTTACCGGCGGCACCGGTTTCATTGGCGGTGCGCTCGTTCGGGCGCTGCTTGAACGGGGAGACGAAGTCCGGGTGGTGACCCGGAAGCGGGGACGGCTCAAGCTCTGTCACCCGAATCTGACGGAATCGACATGGGATGAATTGACTGAACGGCCTGATTTGCTGGAAGGAACGGACGCCATCGTCAACCTGGCGGGGGAGACCATCAATCAACGGTGGACGCAGGCCGCGAAAGACCGGGTGCTTCGGTCGCGGATTGACGCGGCTGACGCCGTGGCGGGATGGGTGCGCGCCATGCGGGACAAGCCGGTCGTCGTGAACGCGTCCGGCATCTCGTATTACGGCATGTCCGAGACGGACACGTACGACGAGCGGAGCCCGGGCCGGGTGACCGACTTCCTGTCCGCCGTCACGAAGGAATGGGAGGAAGCGGCGGACCGGATTCCCGCACGGCGGCTCGTCAAGCTGCGCGTCGGCCTTGTCCTGGGCGCGGATGGCGGCGCTTTCCCGCTGATGGCGCTGCCGTACCGGCTGTTCGTCGGCGGCAGGGTCGGCAGCGGCCGCCAGTGGATTTCCTGGATCCATATCGAGGACATGACGCGGCTCATCCTGTTCTGCCTCGACAACGAGCATGTATCGGGGCCGATCAACGGATCGGCGCCGGAACCGGTGACGAACGACCGGTTCGGCCGGGCGGTCGCCGCGGCGCTTCGCCGGCCGCACTGGTTCCCGGTGCCCGCGTTTCTGATGCGCCTTCTGTTCGGCGAGATGGCCGTGCTCCTGCTCGAAGGGCAGCGGGCGCTGCCGGCCGCGGCGCTGGAAGCGGGCTTCACCTTCCGCTACCCGACCATCGACGAAGCGGTGCGGCATCTGCTCGGCCACATTGTAAGAAAGTAAAAAATGCCCGGCATCAACCGCTCTTCCGCAGCGTATATTTCGGCCCGTCCGGTCCGGCAAGCCGAAACGCACCGCCGTCTTGCAGCAGGTATTCCTTGTACGGCACCATGATCTCGCCGCCGAGCAGCGTTCCGTTGCGCGAGGCGAGATCTTTTATTTTCACGTCGGTACCGTCGCACTCGATCTCCAGATGCGTGCGCGATACGCCTTCCGCCGTGTCGACGATCCCGGCATGCGTTTCCGAACGGCCGATGACCGTAATGCCGGGCTCGACGGGGATGCGCCGATGCTGCCCTTCATGCTCGCGCACCAGCCAGAACTTGCCGCCCTGACGTTCCCGCCCGTCCTGATGGAGCAGGACGGTCTCATCCGCCAGCAGCCCCGTTTCTTCGTCCGCCGTTCCGACGCCGATCATTCCCGGGCTTCCCTCCGCTTCCATGCCTTCCGGCAAGCGGGAAAACATTCCCGCTCCAATGCCTCCGGACGTACCCGATCCTCCGGTTGCCGCATGAACCGCAAACGCAGCATCCGATGCCTGATGATTGTCCCGCGCAAAATCCGCCAGCCAGGGAAACCGCAGTTCGGCGGCATCGTTCCGGATCCCGGCGTCATCCGATCGGCCGCCGGATTCCGCATCCGGCCGCCAGGCTTCCGGATCGCCGATGCCGCCGGATGCGCCGGCGGATGGCGAGTCATCAAGCGGCCCGTGATTTCTGGCCGCCAGCCGCTGCCACAGCAGGAACAGCCCGCCCGCGGCAAGCAGCGTGGCGCCCAGGCTGATCAGCAGGCGGTCCGTGCCCGGCGACGGCAGATAGATGTACCGCCAGATCAGCGCGACAGCCAGTATGGCGCCGGACGCCGACAACCAGCGCGCCCTTCCCGCGTCGCGGATGCGGCCCGTCGTCCCGGGCCATTCCCGGTCGTCAAACATCGACGTCTCCGGTGGCGGGGTATCCGCCGGTTCTTCGCGTCTGATGATCTTGCCGAGCAGGTCAAACCGGTTCTTCGCCGGTCCGTCCGGCTGTTCCCCGTCATCCGCCGTCGCGTGCCATTCAATGACTTCACCGGTCCGGTTATCCGCATGATCCGGCGCATGGACAGCCCCCGGGGCCTGCGGGCAATCCGACCGTTCCGCAACGTGCGGCGCGCTGTTCTCCGGTTTCATCAGGCTTGAGGCCGGATGTGCATATGGGGTTGCCCGCGGGTTGTCCGCATTCGGTGAACCGGACGCGCCCCGCGGCTCCGAAACCAGCAGCTGAAGCAAACCGACGCGCAATTTGGACCAGGAAGCAGGCGGGTCATCCAGCAGACGGAGCATGGTCTGCACGACTTCCCCGTCCACACGCTCCACTTTGCCCATGAGTCTGACCGCAAGGCCGAGCAGTTCTTCCCGAATCGGCTTCTTCGCGTGCGGTTCGCGGAGCGGGATATACGTCAGCGCAACATCGCGCCAATCGCCGCCGATAAACAGAAACTTCTCTTCCAGCAGGCAGCACGACTCCCGGAGCAGGTAGTGCCCGCAGTTGTCCAGCGCTTCGACGATGCCCAGCATAAGGCTGATATATTCATTCATCCCGAACGAGCCGGTGATCAGCCAATGCGAAAGCAATTTCCGGCCGTCGATCGCGTAGCGGAACGTCACGCTTCCGTCCATCTCGAACCAATCGACGGCGAGCAGCCCGGGCGGCCGCTCGGCCTGCAGCATTTGCAGGTCCACTTCATCCAGATCCGCGCGCGCAAATGGCGGATCACGGCGGATGATCATTTCGTGGCCGCGCTGCATGGCAAAATCGACTTGAATCCGTTCCATCTCGCACTCCTTTCCCGCCGGTCATCCCCGTTTCCCTACGATCTTGGGCGTCTTCACCATAACCATGCCGCAATCGCCCCGGGGATCACCGCGATCATGAACGGAAACCGGCATTTCCGCACGCCCGCATTCCGCCCGGCCTCGGCCGAAAATTCTGCGCCGCAGTCTGCTTCGTTCTCGCGCAGCAGTTTCCAGTGCACGGCTCTGCGCCTGCCGATGATCAGGCACATCAGCCCGTATGCTCCCGCCGCCAGAATGGCATAAATGGCGCAAGCGATCGTCTCCTGCGCGCCGATCCAGCTTCCGAGCGCTGCGAACAGCTTGACGTCGCCGCCGCCGACGGCTCCCAGACGGTACAGCAGCAGCATCAGCGCAAATCCCGTCCCGGCTCCCGCGCATGCGGTCAGCAGCCCCTGACCCGCCGCTTCCAATGCGGCGAGCAGCCAGGGCCGGGCATCCGGCACCGCATCGTTCAACCTGTTCCAGACACTTTCCGCCATATGGAATAACACCCCGGCGGCCAAGGCGGCGAAATTCAGCCGGTTCGGAATGCGCATCGTCCGAATGTCGCTGACGAACGCGGCCGTCAGCAGAATCGCCGCTCCCGCGGCGCCGAAGTACATCATGCATCCCTCCCTGCCTGTTGGTTCTCTTCCCCATGCATTCCTGCGCGCTTGTCAGATCTCCATGCCTGCGCCTGCCGTCACTGCCCCGCATCGCCCGCCTTCTGCACAATGAAAAAGCTGTGCGCTTTCGCGCCGCCCTCCGAAGTCACCTCAAGCTCCCACGTGCCGGGCGTCGTGTTGCCCGATACGTGCCACTCCCAGGTCACGATGCCGTGTTCGTCCGCCGTCTTCTCGCCCAGATTTTTCGCCTTGCTCTTTCCGCTCTTGTACCAGACCTCCAGACTCAGCTTCGCATTCGGCTCGCCGATCGCGGTCAGCTTCGCTTTCCGGCCCGGACGAAGCGGCGACGGCTCGATCGAGACGATGACGATCCTGTCCGATCCATTCTCATCATCCTGATGCGTCGGCGCCGGAACCGGATCGGCGACCCAGACGCGCTCTTCGGCGTCCGCCGAGAGCGTCACGTGCGAGCCTGTGAACGGCAGCGCCAGCGGAAAATCGTACGCCAGCCGGACCCGGAAGTGCTCCTCGCCGCTTTTCGAAAAATCGGGCAGCGACAGCCTTGTGATCCGGATGCGATCGGGATCAAGCGCCGATTCCGCCGCCAGTTCACGGATCAACGGGCCGAAGACGGCCTCGCCGATCGGCGCCGCCGCGATGTCACCCGCTGCATCCCAATCGCCTCGCAATGCCGCTTCAAGCAGCGGACCCGCCGGTTCCGGCAAATTGCCCGCAAGTTCAGCGGCCAGAGAGCCGAGCCCGGACGACGCAGGCCAGCCTTCGGATGCATGGCCTTCCGGTCGCGAAGCCGGCGCACCGGTTTTGGATTGGAGGGCCAGCTGAATCGGGTACATGTGCGCGGCCGTCAGCCGAACGGTCTGAGCCGCGGCATCCTGCAGCGCCATCTGTGTCATCGCCATCCGGATGATGGCGATGAGGAGGATGAAGGTCATCAGGAAGACGGGCATGATCAGCGAAGCTTCAACCGTAACGCTTCCCCTGGTGCCGGATGACGGCTCAGTACGACGACCCGGCAGCCACCGTGCTCTCATAGCGGCCGCCCACAACCTTTCCTTGTAAAATGCCGCCGGAAGCCAGCATCTTCATCACCCCCGGCAAAAACCACAGATTGACCGACACGTCCGCGCGCCCGGTCAGCGATGTCGGCATCCCGGACAGCCGGTAGCCGGTCCTGTGCTCGATCAACGCTGCAACACGGGCAAGCTTCTCCGCTTTGCCTCCGTGAATGAGCAGGAACAAGCGCAGATAGTCCCGGTATGTAATGTCGATCTTCAGCCATTTGGACAGCTTCGTTTTGCCGGTATGGATCAACTCGGTCATGTCCATCAGCGCATGCTCCAGACTGTACGCCACCGCCGCGGCAAAAACGACCAGCGGATGGCCGAACTTGCGGCACTCCACCAGCCCTTCCATCAGGCGGATGGCGGTGCGGACGGCGAAGATCTCCCCATAGGCGGCGGCAATATTTCCCGCCGGTCTGTGGATGCCGTACAAAATGTATTCCACTTCCTGACTGGAAATGGACACCAGCAAATTGCCTGCGCTGCCGCCGTTCGTACCTCCCGCTGAACCATCCGTTCCCGATGATTTTTGCGAAATCAATCCGGACAAATTTTGCGGGCGGAAATATTCGAACCGCGAAGCGGCGTACTCGTTCAGGTAAAGTTCGTCCCGCAGATCCATCGTTACGCTTTCCAGCAATCCGAACAGTCCGGCCGCTTCGCCCGCCGCGTTCTTCGCATATTCACCGCTTTCATCGTTCAGTCCGGCATCCGAGCTGTCGGCGGGCGAGGAGGATGCCTCATTGAGCGCGAGGCTTGCCTCATAGCGCTTGCGCACCCGCTCGAACTCCTTCGCGGCTTGCTCGTCGTAAGGCAGCTGCGCGATCTGCAGCAGCAATTTCGCAGCCTCGCCGCGTTTCGTCTCGGATTGGCGCTCGAATTCCTGCCGTTGATTGTCCGCGGCATTCAATTCGGCGATCGCCTGAGCGCGCGCCGCGATAACGTTGCCGGAGCCTGCGCCATCCGCACCGGAATACTGCGAGGCATAGGCCTGGTAGCCGCGGAACAGTTTGTCGACAGCGGCCTCCAGCGCCGATGCATTCCGGGTATCCGGGCTTGCGAGCGCCTGCGCGGCGGCCGATTCGAACAGGCCGGCTTGCGGCTGCAGACCGGCCGCGGCCGCATCCTGCACGGCCAGTTCCCGGCGGTAATCTTCGAACCAGCCCGCGTCAAGCACCAGCCGGGACGCATCCTCCAGAATGGAACGAATTTCGCCGGCCGCCTGTCCCGTCCCGTCTTCCGCGGCCGCCGGGTTTCCGGCTCCGCTCTGCCCAGCCGTCCGCAGCATGTCAGCCATCCGCTCATTGTCGGCCGCGGCGGCATCAACGGCTTGCCGGGCGGCGGCGATCGCCCGTGCGTGCTTGTCCGCAGCCGTACGAGCCGCCTGCATCAGACCGGCCGCCGTTTCCCTTGCGGACCGTTCATACGCCGCGATCTCGGCGGCGTAGCTCGGTCCGAGATCGGGCGGCGGAATGACCGGAGGCGATGCGCATCCGTTGTCCGTGCCGCTCGCTCCGCCTCCGCATGCGGCCTGCCACTGCCTCAGCAATTCTTCGGTCTGCCTCTGCCATTCGGCTTCCCTCGCCCTGCGCTCGGCTTCCGCCCGAACCCATGCGACGTAATTGCCGTATCCGCTTGCCGCAGCGGCGGCGGTATTCCCTCCCCCCGAACCTGACGGGTACGGAATCAGGGCTGCCATGCCCGAGGACGCCGCAGCCGCGGCCGCTTCTTTCTGGTTCCGGAGCGCTTCCTCCAGATGGCGCTGGCGGCTGTCGAACAGCTCTTGCAGCCGCTTCATCGTATCCGCCGCATGCGCGGCTTCCTTGAGGCCGGGAGAGATCACTTGGAATCGTTCCGCCAATTCAAGCGTGAAATCAATCGGCGCCTTGTACTTCATTTCCTCGAGGATCTGCCGCTCGAGTACCGCGTGAAGGCCCAGCGTATCTCCCGGCGACACCTCGCCGGAAGTCATGTCCGTCCGCAGCAGCTTCAAACCGCGGTCCGTATTTTCCGGCTTCATGGCCGCCGTCACGACACGGTTGAAAATTTCTCCGCTGTCCGTTCCGCCTCGCGCGAACAGGCCGTATCGTTCGTACAGCGTGCCGTCATACGCGGACAATGCGGACCGGACGCCGGAATAGACGGCAGACTCCGCCAGCCGTTCGAAGGCGGCGATGCGGGCGAAATCGATCAGCACCGCCATGCACAAGAACAAGGCGGCCGTTATGCCGATCAGAAACACGTTGACCGAGCCGTCCCGGCTGTTCCACAGCGCCGCGCCTTTGAACCGCCGGCGTTTCATCCGCTTCCTCTCCCCTTGTCAGCATGCTTCCGCAGAATGCCGCCGGCTTTCGCCCGCTGCTCCGCTCCGCCCGAGCCGATGCCGAAACGATCCGCGTAATAACGAACGAGATCAACCGTGCGGATCAGTTCGACGGGGTCGGACACCGGCGCAGCAGCGGAAGCGCGAATACCCGCTATCCCGGTAAGCCGTGCAGCTCCCGCCGGAATATCGAACGTCTCGAGTTCCACCGCCACCCGCTTCAACACCAGCTGCCGGCGGTAGGCCGCCTGTCCGTTGTACTTCTCCGGCACGCGGCCCGCTCCGTTCAGCAGCTTGGTTGTAATGAGACCGTCCTGCCGCCTTTCGCTCCCGACGTTCGCCGGCAAATCGATCACGGCATCTTCCGACGCATCGCCGCCCAGGTTGAAGATTGACTGCAACATTCTGTCGTCCGTCAACCGCCAATACAGCGGATCATAGCTGCCGGTCGGAGCAACGCCGGTGACCGGGTCGCGATGGCTGTTGTCCCAGCGGAAGGCAACTCTCTCCGCCGCGGCGGAAGCCGAGTGGTAGAGCAGCACCCGCTCGTGGATGATCATCGCCCCGAACAGCAGCGCCAACACGGCCAGGAACACGGCCGGGAACACGACCGTTGATTCGACCGTGAAGCTGCCGGATTCGGATCGAACGAGCGGGATTGGCCGTTTATTTTTTGTAATTGAACATATCATTGGAAGTCGTTTCCGCTTTGTTCATCAAATTCTTTACAAAGGAGAGCAACTGATCCCTGAAAATAATCGCCACGATGATGACAACGGCGATGATCATAATCATTTCGACCACGCCTGCTCCATCCTCGTCGCGCAGCAACTTCTCGGCACCGCGGCGCAGCGGATTCCATAGCGACATCAACATCAGACATTCCTCCCGTTGAAATTACAGATTTATTGGAAGCCCAAAATTGCCGGCGATCCGATGATCAACATCAGCACGAAGAAAATGAGCACCAGCGGCAGCGACAGCTTCGATACCGCTTCTTCCCCTTTCGTTCTTGCGATGCTTTTGCGCTTCTCCCACAGGTTGAACGACAGTTCCCGCAGGGCGTGAACGAAATCGGAACCGCCTTTCCGGTATTGAAGCAGCAGCGCCGACGTCAGGACGGACGCTTCCTGGACGCCGACCCGCCGCGCGAACCCGTCCATCGCGAGCTGGAACGATTCGCCGTTCTGAATCGCGTACATCGCCCGCTTCAGTTCCCGGTACAACGGATGTCCGTCTTCCCCTTCCCTGGCGCAGCGAAGCAGCGCGTTCTGCAGCGACTCGCCGGCGCCGACGAGCAGCATGAGCACGGAGAGCAGTTCGGGAAGTTCCCGCAGCACGGTGCGGCGCTGCTCCTCGACCTGCCGCCTGAGCGACCGGATGTTCGATACCGGCAGGAGCACCGCAACCACCAACCCGACCGGCAGCACGTCCGTCGCGCCGGATACAAGCGCAATGCAAGCTGTCAGACCGGCCGCCGCTAATCCCGTTCCAACCGCGCGCGACAGATAACGGCGTGATTCCGCGAACGTGGGCGCCCGTCCGCTGATCCGCTGCAGGTCGGCATGTACGGCGGCAAGCAGCGATTGGACCGCGGCCAGCCGGCTCACCCGCTCCAGGATCAGCCGCTCGACCGGTTCGGCGAGGAGCAAGTCCTTCCAATCCCGCTTCTTGCGCCCGGCAGCACGCGCCTCCCGCAGCGCCGGGAGCAGCGGAATCGCCGTCATGATCAGCCAGCAGCCGGCGATGAGCAGCGCCAAAACCCGCATTGTCCGTCACCTCCGTCACACGTCAATCGACATGAATTTGCGGATGAGCCATGCGCATCCCGCCAGCGCCGCCAGCCCGACGGTCAGAATCGCATACCCGGCGGCGCTGCCGTAGAGCGGCGCCATGTAATCCGGCGCCATGGCGGCAAGCAGCATGACGAAAGCGAACGGCGCCCCCATCATCAATCGGGACTCGAAACGCTTGCCGGCGGTCATGACCGCAATCTCCCGCTCGACCTCCATCTTCTCCCCGAGCAGCTGGGCGGAGCTGCGGACGATGGCCGCCATGTCTCCGCCCGAGCGCTTCGCGACGGCGATGACTTCGGCGAGCCGCGCGGCTTCCCCGAGCCCGGCACGATCCGCGAATCGGCGGAGCTCGTCTTCCAGGCGCGCCCCGTTGACGATGCCGATCCGGATCAACTCAAATTCACGGCGGATCGCGGTCCTCGGGTCCGGATAGAGAATGTTCAGCTCATCCGGCACCGCCAAAAACGCATTCTCGAGGGAGCGTCCGGCCGACAGCGATGTGACCAGGCAATGCAGCGCCTCTTTGAATTGCTCTCTCAGCCTGCGTCGTCGCCGGTTCTCCAGTTCCCGCTCGGTCATGGACGGCGCGTACAGGCCGAGCGGCGCGAACAGCAGGCCTGCCCACAGCGACTGGTAGTACAGCCCAGCGGCAAGTCCGGCTGCCGCCATTCCGGCTGCCGCAACGGCCTTCCGCCGCCAACCCGCAAGCCTGACGGCCGAGGCCGGCCGTCCCCCGGTCTTTCGTCCGCCTGCATGGGATCGTTTCCGTTCCCGCGCTGCCGCAGCGCTCATTACCCGGGCGGCATCACGCATATTGACCCGCCTCCTCCGGCGCCGCATCTCCGGCTTGCTGCTCCGCTGCTTCCGGCGGAGATGCGCCGCGGGACGGGTCGGCGATGCCGGCCAGCCGCAGCTTGCGGGCGCGGATCAGCGGGTTCCCCGTCCGGCGAAGTTCTCCCGCTTCATTCCGTTTCCCATCGCGCCGGTCTTCCGCATCGCCGAGACCGCGGGTAAAGAGCACATTCAGCTCGTATTCTCCGCCTCTTATGCCGGCCATTTCCACGATCTCCGATACGCACCGTCTTCCGTCGACCAGCCGGGTCAGATGGATGAGCAGGTCAATGCCCGACGCGATCTGATTGCGGACGACCGCCAGCGGCAGATCCGCCTGGGACAGCACCATCGACTCCAGCCTGGAAAGCATGTCGCGCGGGCTGTTGCCATGCCCAGTCGACATCGAGCCGTCATGACCGGTGTTCATCGCCTGAAGCATGTCCAGGGCTTCGCCGCCGCGCACTTCGCCGACGATGATCCGGTCGGGCCGCATGCGGAGCGAAGCTTTCACCAGCGCGCGGATCGGAATCTCGCCGCGGCCCTCCGGATTGGCGTTGCGCGTCTCGAGCGAGACGAGGTTCGGAATGCCGGAGATTTGCAGTTCCGCGGAATCCTCGATCGTGACGATCCGCTCGTCGGCCGGTATGCAATGGGCGAGCGCGTTCAGAAACGTCGTCTTCCCCGTCCCGGTGCCGCCGCAGACGAACACGTTGTACTTCGCGCGGACAAGCCGGGACAGCCAGTCCGCCGCTTCTTCCGTCAGCGACCCGCGGGCGATAAGGTCGACCATCAGCATCGGCCGCTCCGGAAACTTGCGGATCGTGACCGTCGGCCCGCGGATCGACACCGGCGGCAGCACGACATGGACCCGCGAGCCGTCCATGAGCCGCGCGTCGACGATCGGATTCGTCTCGTTCACGGCGCGGTTGACGCTGCCGACGATCGTCTGGATCAGCTCTTCCAGCCGTTCGCGGCTCTCGAACGCACCCGGATATCGCATGATGCGGCCGCTGCGTTCGATGAAGATGTGCTCATGCCCGTTGATCATGATTTCCGTCACAGTCGGGTCGTCCATGAGCGGCTGCAGCAGGTCGAGCCCGCGGAAGGCGTGGAACAGCCTTCTGACCGCCTGATGCTTGTCCGCTGCGGTGAGCGGTTTGTCCCTGGCCCATTCGAAGACGACCGATTCGATGATGTTCGTCAGCCGCTCATCGCTCAACTCCTCATGCATATTGATCCTGCTTCGGACCCGTTCCCGAAGCATGCGCACCTCGTGATCCCCGATCATCCGGCATCCCCCCTTCCGGTTTCCATCCCGTCGCGCCGAGGAGCCCCAGACATGCGCCCAGCAGCACGGGCGACCTGGCCGCCTCTTCCGGCCGGCCCGCGCCGTGCAGCTGCGGCACCTCCGGCAGCCGGCCGGCAAAGCGCAGTCCTGCCGCCGCGCGGGACACGCCGGTCTGGCCCGCGCGGGCCGCGACAAAGCGGATGCGCGGCTCCGCTTCCGCGAACCGGTCCGGATGGCGGCGCCGGAAAAACCCGAGCGCCGCTTCGGCCTTGAGCAAGCCGGCCGCATGATCCGGCACGAGCCAGAAAATCGCGGCCGATTGGATGAAAATTTCCAGATGCGCCTCGGTCGGCGCGGAGCCGAGGTCGACGAAGACCGCGCCATAGTCCGGGCAAGCCGCCACGGTCCGGATCAGCTTGCCCGCAGCATCGGCGCTCAAGACCAGTTTCTCTTCCGGCGGACAGCCGCCGGGAAACCGGTCGATGCCCAGCTGCGCATCGTGCGTCCGCAGCCGTTCAAACAAGCCTGCCGCTTCCGCCGGCCTTGCCTGCAGAGCGTACAGCATCTCCGGCAGCCCGCCCTCCGTGTCCGCCTTGCCGGGGGCCGCGCCGCCGAACGGGTCCAGGTCGAGATAGAAGGCGTTCACGCCCGACCTGGCCGCCAGATGCGCCATGCAGAGCGCCGTCGACGTGACGCCGCTTCCGCCTGACGGCGAATAGACCGCCGCAACCAGCGTCCCGCGTCCGTTCCCGGCATCCGTTGAACGCGGCACCCCGTGCTCGGCGCGAATCGCTGCAAGCTGCCGGAGCAGGTTCGGCATCGGTTGATATTGCATGACTTCCGGCAGGCCGGCATCAGCGCCGGCTTCGCCGCTCCGCTTGACCAGCAGCGCAATCGGCACGCCGGGCCGCAGCCCGCCTGCAGCTTCCGCGAACTCCGGCGCAACGAGCAGCAGATCCGCGGGATACCCCGCCTTCACATATTGGTGCAGCGCATCTTCCGTCGTGAAGCCGGTCACCCGCCATTCGCGGCCGTACGGCGATTGCCGGACATAGTCGGCCAGGCGGCTCACATATTCCGCTTCCCGCGCCGCAACGCAAAGATAGATCGGTACCATGCCGCGGCTCCTTTCGTACGCAAACAAAAAAACACCGCCCGCACAGGCTTGCAGCCTGATGCGAACGGTGCTTCCGTTCGTCCAATCTATTAAATTTTCACTTATATTAACATTGTCTTTTCCCTGTTGTCAATTGTCATCTTCTATTATGTCGTTGTTCTGTGATAATGTCACCCTATAACTGTTCTGAGATAATGTCACCATGGGACAGAAGACCGCATCATTGACCAAAGCAGAATGGAAAAATGGAAAGTATGAGAATGCACTTCCGATAAGTAAGTGCTGAAGCCGGTCGCCCAATACGGGCATCTGTCCCTCTTATTTCCTCTTTCGATAAAGGTAATCGACGGCGACAACGAAGACCAACCACGGAAGCACATAGGTCGTAGCCCATTCGAACGATTGTCGGACGCCGGAATCCGAATGGACCACGAAGATCGCGAGGACGAAGATCACCAACAAAAATACACCAAGACCATACGATTGCTTCACGGCTATTCCCCCGGTCCATCCATGCATCAAGAAACAGGATTAACAAGTGACATTTTCACAGACGATTACATCCTCATCTTTCATTCTTCAGACGGAAATAACCAGATATAAAGCCTCGTCTTCATATGCCGTCGCGAAAATGCGGAACTCCAATGATTCTCCCGGCGCAACCGTATCCGGCAGATCCGGGTTATGGGCAGCAATGTTGCCTAATTGCGGCTCGCTTTTTCCGGACAAGGAGCCGATCTCATACATGAGCGATGCCGTGTCGATGCCGAACTCGCCCGTGTTTTTCAGAACCACGCTGACGGTGATGCCTTCCAGTCCGGCTTTTTCCTTCTCTCCCGTGTCGTTCGGCAGCGGCACCATTCATGCGATATCAGCTCCAGTCCTTCCGGAAGGGCAACGCGCTGCAATTCGTTCAGATCGACGGCGTTTTGTGTCCCTTTGTTGATATGGACGGCCTGCGTTTTCGCGTCCCACTGCACTTGATAACCGCACGCCTCCGAAAAAAAGCGCAGCGGCACGTACAGCCTTCCATTGTACAGATACGGCGCCGCATCCAACGCGAACTTTACGCCATTCTTCGTGTAGCTTTTTTGGTTCAGGGTCAACACGAAGGAATCGCCGCCGGTCTGAAACGAAGCCTGCTTTGTCCGGTTGTCCCAGGAAACAGGCACATGAAGCGCGTCGGACACGACGCTGACCGGAACGAACAGCCGATCTTTCTTGATTTGCGGCGGATGTTCCGACTCGATCTGTCGTCCCTCTGCGTAAAGCTTGACCGTGCCGGCCGCGGAAACGGAGGCGGCGATGCAGAATGTGAAGAGCACTCCGACGAACACTGCAAACACTTTCTTCGACACCGCGAACACTCCTTGCTCCCGATGCATTTTCCCTTATATTAACACCGCATGCGCTTCATGCGCCGGCTGCCCGCATTCTCAAGTACCAGAACGCGTGATAGAGCCCGCCGAGCATTTCGAATCCCGAGGCCACCTCATCCGCAAGACGCGGAGAGAACAGCAGCTCGTCGATCTCCCGGTTGCAGGCAAGGTAAATATTTTTGCGCTGGTACCACTCAAGCACGGATTCGGGCTTGCTCGCATCGAGGATTCGCTTGTAGCATTCCCCTTCGATGACGAAGGTCCGCTGGCGCTCATAGAAAGCCGTCGTCCGGCGGAACTGTTCCGGCTCCTCGTCGATCCATTCGCGGAGCTTGTCCATCGTGTCTTTCGAAGCGGCGTAGAATCCCATTCCATACCGGTAGCCGTCCGGACGCAGCTCAAAAAAGTACGCGGGACCGTCCTTCCATTCTCCCGAGCGGCGTTTGAACGTAATCCACATGGCATCGCGGTACAGCGACTTGTCCCTGGAGAAGCGCGTGTCGCGATGGATGCGCGAGATCGTCTTGCCCACGGCGGGCCGCGTCTCCAGCTGCGGATCGATGGTCAGCATCGTGCCGCTCAGGTCGGCCGCCAGGTCGCGCATCGGCTCCAGCAGCTCCCGCTCGTAAACCGGACGGTTCTGTTCAAACCACTCCTTGGAGTTCTGCTCCCGCACGTCGCGCAAAAATTGGAGCGTCTGTTCGGTAAAACCGCGAAACGCACCCATTTGAACAACCTCCTTTTGCAATTCCTTCTGCCATTCAGGTCCCGCAGCCTCAATGCGAATCCGCACCAATACGAACATACGATCGCTTTGTATAGCATCAAATATATATTATGTAATAATTTTCATCAACCCCGGCAATAAAAGCGCCGCCCGTGCAGCCACCGGATGCTGTCGCTCCGCACGGACGGCGCTTCCTCCTGGCACGCCATTGCCAGACCGTCAGATTCGGCTTATTCGAGTCATTACACGAGCCAGCCGCGAAGCACGATGACCAGCAAGATGAAAAGGACGAGAATCACACCCGTGCTCGTGAACAGCCCGTGACCGCCGAAGCCGCCTCCGCCGTAACCGCCAGGGTAACCCATCCGCAAGCACCTCCTTCCGGTCGGACTGCGTTATCCTATGCACCCGTCCCTCAACACTATTGGGCAGAAAGATAAAATAGGCAGACGCATCCCGCGTCTGCCCTGGATGGATCGATGAAGCCGGCCGTTACCAGAAGAACCCGCCGCCGCCGTAAGGTCCGTAAAACGAACCAAAGCCGGGACCGTAGAACGGTCCGCCGAACCCGCCGAATTCATACGGCGACGACCCGATCGCCAGCAGATCGAACAGCACGAGCGGCAGAAGGCCTTTCACTTGCGCCTTGCCGCGCGGCTGTTCCAGCATCAGCCGGTTGCCGCGGATGCCGACCAGCTTGCCGGAGACGATCGAGCCGTCTTTCTTGAGCGCGTAAATCTCCCGGCCGATCAGCTTCCGTACCTGATCCTTCTTTACTGCCATGCTCTTCGCGCCTCCTCCCTTCAGGCGCAGCTTTGGCCGCGCGTATCATAACGTATGCAACCGCGGCCGAGCCTGCATGGACAACGATGTACAAGCGCCAAAAAATGTACGGCAGCCCGCAGGCCGCCGCAATATGCAATCCGCTTCTATGCGGTTACGGTCACAACGGACGGACACTTCCGCCTGACCCGCCATGGCAAAACACACGGCTTTCCAGCTTCCCCAATCTGACAGGTTGCGCGGCGGAGACGGTCGATAAGGACCCTTTGGCAGCGTAGGAGGTTACGGTGAACACCTTTTCGCCGCGGTTGATAAACACTTCCAGAGAGTACAAGTCCACAAAAAGCTCGAGCACAAGCTCCTCGTCCACCCGGACATCCAACCGATAATCCCGGCCGTCCGCATAACCGGAGCGAACGGAGATCTGCTCCGCCGCGGCGTCCAGTTCCACTGTGATCGCCTGATCGCCCTTCCTCTGCAGATGGAATGTCAGGACATTCCCCTTCAGTTCGTCCAGCTCCGATTTGCTCAGCTCCAGCAGGATATGGCCCGAGCGGCCCTCCAGCACGACCTGCTCCCGACCGGAAGACAAGCCCACATCTCCGCAAGCCTGCAGCGCAAAATGATCCCCGAACGGCAGGAACGGCTTCTGCAGCAGCTTCCGATCCTCGACCGCGAGCCGTCTCGGGATCGACATCATGCCGTTGAATGCAAATGCTTCGGGCAACCCGCCCTGGCTCCAGCTTTGCATCCACCCGATCAAAATGCGTTCGCCGTTCGGGCCGCAGGCGGTTTGGGGCGCGTAGAAGCTCGGGCCTTCGTCCAGAAAGCCCTGACTTTCCACCTCAAACCTGCCCGTGCCGTAATCCAGCGTCCCGATGGCATAGGCGACATGATGCGTCACCTGCCCGGCATACTCGGGATCGCACGGCATGACGGAGAAAATCAGCACATCTTTCCCGTCCAGATGAAACAAGTCCGGACATTCCAGGAGCATGTTCTGCTCTTCGGCTGTCTGGTAGATCGAGGAATGAAACCGCCACTTGACCAAATCCTTCGATTCGAACATAACGATTTCGCCGCGGCGCTTCTCGTTCCGCACCGCCAGCACGCAATAATAGCTGTCTTTTTCCTTCCACACTTTCGGGTCCCTGAAATCGCACAACATGTAGCGTTCCGGCAGCTCTTTTTCGCCGATGACGGGATTGCCGGGGTGCTTCTCGAAATGCACGCCGTCCTCCGATACGGCAAGGCACTGCCGCTGGACGACCTGCCCATCCTCCCCGACCACATGTCCGGTATAGAGCAAATGCAGCTTGCCGTCTTTCTCAATGGCGCTTCCCGAAAAGCAGCCGTTCGCATCATAAGGCCGGTCATTGGCCAGCGCGACCGGCTTGTAGTTCCAGCGGACAAAATCCGTCGTGGTCGCGTGCCCCCAGTGCATGTCGCTCCACCTGGTGGAATACGGGTTGTATTGATAAAACAGATGATACTCGCCATTGTGATAGATGAATCCGTTCGGATCGTTGATCCAGCCGATTTCCGCCGCAAAGTGAAAATGCGGCCGGTTGGTGACGCGATGTCTGTGTTGCCGGATATATTGATTTGCCGCTTCGAGTTTGGACAGCATGATCTCCCACTCCCATTGTTTTTCGCTATGCTGCAAGACTTACTTGATGCCGCTCCGTATTGCGCCTTCGATGATATGTCTCTGAAAGAGGGCGTACAACACGATGATGGGAATCGTCACAATGGTCAGCGCCGCCATCATGTGGCTTGTGAAAATGTTGTACGTGTCGCTGAAAATCGCGTTGAGCGCCACCTGCACGGGCATGAGATCCGATTTTGTGATCGCCATGACCGGCCACAGAAAGTCGTTCCAGGAACCGATGAAGGTCAAAATCCCGACGGACACAAACATGGGGAGGCTGGCCGGAACGACGATTCTCCAGTAGCTCCCGAATTCCGTCAGGCCGTCCACCTTGGCCGCCTCGATGAGCTCCTCCGGGAAGGACAGGAAGTGCTGTCTGAACAGGAAGATGTTCATGACATTGACGAAGAACGGGATCAGGTAGCCGGCAAGCGTATTGATCATCCCGAGTTCATGCACGACCAGATAGAGCGGCAGAATAATGGCCTCGACGGGCACAATCATGAGCGCGATGATAAACAACAATATGGCGTTCTTGAACGGAAAATGAAACCTGGCCAGCGCGTAGCCCGCCAGCGAATTGACGGTCAGGCCCGCCAGCACCGTAACGGACGCGTATATCAGGCTGTTGAGCACATTCCGGAACACATTGTACATGGACAACAGTTCCTGATAGGATTTCAGAGTCAGATCCCCGAATCTCGGAACCACGGCATAGATGGTCGAGATGTCCCGGTAGATGACACTGTCGATTTTGAAAGACGACAGGATCATCCACACCATGGGAACGAGAAATTGAAGCGCGATGAGAGAGGCGACGATATAAAAAGCCGTTTTCCTGATGACCTTCACGCTTTTTCCTCCCGAAAGAGCTTCTTGATGAGGACGGAAACGACGATGAGGAAAACAGTGAATACCACCGTGATCGCACTCGCATACCCGATGTTGCGGTGGCGATAGCCGTATTCGTAGATGTACTGCAGAATCGTCATCGTGGCGTAATCCGGGCCGCCTCCCGTCATGACCATGGGCTGCACGATGAGCTTGAACGCCTGGATGGTCGTGGTGATGACGAGGAACATCGTAATCGGCTTCAGGCCCGGCAGCGTGATGTACCGGAACTTGCGCAGCGAGCCGCAGCCGTCCAGTTCCGCCGCCTCATATTGGCTGGAATCAATGTTCGAGAGCCCCGCAAGGAAAATCATCATCTGATAGCCGCAGCCCGACCACGCCGAAATCATGACGATGGTGTACATCGCTTGCGAGCTGCTGGTCAGGAAAGGCTGGGGAGACAGCCCCAACGCCGTCAGCACCTCGTTGATCAGCCCCGAATTGGGATTCAGCAGCACCGTCCACAAAATGGAGATGACGACAAGCGACAGCACGGCCGGGGAGAAATACGCGGTGCGAAAAAACCCGACGCCCTTGACTTTCCTGTTCACGATGAGCGCCAGCACCAGCGCCATCGTCAACTGAATCGGCACCACGAACACGACGAACTTGACCGTGTTGAGGAAGGTCTTGCGAAACAGGTCGTCGGTGAAGATCCGCTGGTAATTGTCGAGTCCGATGAATTGCCGCTCATGCGGCTTCAGCAGGTAATAGTCCGTAAAGCTGTAGTTGATCGCCTTGCCGATCGGCAGCACGATGAACAACACGGCCAGAAGCAGCGCCATGAGAAGGAACGCATAGGCCGTGACGACTTCCTGCCATTTGTACTGCTTGAACATTTGCCCTTTTCACCCCCGTCAAAGATAGTGGCGAGGATGGAACCTCGCCAATTCCGGGTTATCCTTTTTTGTACTTCGCAAATTCCTGATCGATCTTTTTGACCGCGTCGTTCAGGTAGGTCTGGATGGTTGCTTCATCGGTTGTCTTGTTTTGGGCGATTTTGAGCAGGACGTCCTTCGCGAATGTCTCGGACAGGTACGGATACCCCACGGAAACCGGACGCGCCTTGTTCGTATGCTGGACCTGATATTGCATCACTTTCCATGCTTCGTTGAAATACGGGTTGTCCGTATTGGTGTCGATCACATCGATGGCGTTGATCCGGGTCGGAATGGAGCCGTTCTTCGTGAAATATTCCCGCGAAGCTTCATCATTGGTCAGCCATTCCATCACTTCGACGACCTGCGGAATGCGCTCCTCGGGGATGTTCGCGCTTCTGACGAAGGCCCAGCTGCCCGACGGCGTATAGAGACCGTCAAATTCCCCGTTCATTTTCGGATAGCGGAGCGATCTGAATTTCAGATCGGGGTAATTGCCCGTGAGCTCGTTGACGTACCAGAAGCCTGCGACAGCCATGGCAGCCTGTCCGGAATGGAAGGCCTTCTCGGGCTCCGCCGCGCTGGCCAGCGGACGATCCCCCGCGAACAGCCGGGCATATTTCGTCATCGCTTCCAGCGTCTCGGGGCCGTTCAGCACCCCGTCAACCGTCAAGCCGTCGTCGGCCACAATGTTCGAACCGTTCGACCAGACGAGCGGCGTGAAATAATACGTGCCGGTCTCATACACGCCGCTTGCCACATCCGTCAGCAGCGTGCTCAAGGCAACCGCGTACTTTTCAAAGGCCGGATCGTTGCTCTCCGAGGCGTATTGATCGATGTCGCGGGCCAGTTCCAGCAGCTCATCCCAGGTCCAGTCTTCATCGGGAGCCGGAATTTTGGCTTTGATGTCATCCGGCAGGGCATTGATCATGTCTTCGTTGTACATCACGACGACGGCCGAATCCGAATAGCCGAGCGCATACAGCTTGCCGTCAACCGTGCCTTGCTCCAGGATCGAAGCGGTAAATCCTTCGGCAAATCCTTCGCTCAGATAGGAGCCCACTTCGCCGATGACCCCCGCGTCCGCGTAGGCGGCCACGTCCGGACCGTCCAGCGTGAAGATGTCGGGCATGTCGCCGGCGGTAATGGCGGCGTTCAATTTGTCGATGTAACCGGAGCCGGCACCGGCCCGCGTAATGTTCTGAATCTCGACCTTCGGTTTGTCCGGATGCAGTTCATTGTATTTCGCCACGCGATCGGCAAACATTTTCCCCTCCGGCGTGTCCGCGGACGCTTGCGTCCAGACTACGATGGTGTCCTTCTTGCCGTTCCCCCCGCCGCTGCATCCCGCAAGCAGCACCAAGGCAATCAGACCGACGAGCAACACGAGTTTCTTTTTCATACGCCCCTCCGTGAGAATTAGTGAGAAAAAACCAGAATAAATTGAGAATACGTATTCTGAAAGTAATCATATAAGACGCTGTAATCGCTGTCAACAATAAAATAATTTGCTGATTAAATTGATTTTTATCTTCGGAAATCGTATTCTTATGATAGAATGAAATTAATATGCTATGATAGTTTTAACCATTCGGAACGGAACAATACAGGGTCCTGGAGGCCGACGTGAAGAAAAGAATCACGATGAAGGAGATCGCCCGTCTGGCCAATGTGTCGCAGGCGACGGTCTCGCGCGTCATCAACGGAAACCCCGACGTTAATGAGGAACTGGCGGCGAGGGTTTTGAAGGTGATTGAAGAGGTCGGATACGTGCCGAATCAGACCGCCCAAACGTTGAAGCGCAATCAGTCGAAGCTGATCGGGGTCAGCGTGTCCGAAATGTACAATCCCTATTTCGTCGAGCTGGTCGACCATCTGGAGGACAAGGCGCGGAAGCTGGGCTACAACATCATTCTGCACAATTCCAAGCACAACCCGATCCTGGAGTGGGAGAACATCCAGAACTTCCTCACCAGGCAAATCGACGGATGCGTCATCGTTCCCACCGGAAGCTACAATCTGGAACGGCTCAGCAAGCTGCCCATCCCCGTCGTGTCCATCACGCAGACGGTAAGCTCGCTGGACAGCGTGGCCATCGATCACATGAAAGCCGGGAAATTGGCGGCCGCAAGTTTCATCAAAGCCGGCCATACCTCCTTCGCCTATATCGGGAAATCCGATGACGAGAAGTATCTCGGTTTCGCCAGTGTGTTGTATGAGCATCAGCTTCCCGTTTCGGATGTCCGGGTATTTGAACTCGAACAGACGTCCAACGACAATTTTCTCGTGCGTCAAGGTATCGAACGGCACTTCCGGCAGTTCGAGACGTTCCCTTTCACCTGTGTGTTCACCGAAAACGACATCGTCGCCCTGGAATGCATCAAACTGATTGAGGAACGCGGGCTGAAAGTTCCGGAAGATATCAGCGTGATCGGCTTCGACGATACGTATTTGTCGAAGATCATGGGCATCTCCAGCATCCATCAGCCGATCGAAGACATGGTGTCCACCTCGCTGGAACTGCTGATCAACCGAATTGAAGAAAAACTTTCTCCCGACATTGTCAGCATCCAGCTGGAACCGACACTTATGACGCGCAAAAGCTCCAACCATCGGCGAATCTGAAAACAAAGCGGCAGCCTTGCGGCTGCCGCAGCTGCTTGAATCTTTTCATCCGAAGAACAGGCCGATCTCCCGCTCCGCGCTGGCCGGCGAATCCGAACCGTGCACGATGTTGCTGTCCACGGTGAGACCGAAGTCGCCGCGGATCGTGCCGGGCGCGGCCTCGGCCGGGTTCGTGCTGCCGATGACGCGCCGCGCGATCGCGACGGAATCGGGCCCTTCCCACACGCTTGCGAATACGGGGCCGGACGTGATGAAGTCGACCAGTTCGCCGAAAAACTTTTTGTCCCGATGCTCCCGATAGTGCTCCTCCGCAAGCTTCCGCGTCAGGGTGAGCACCCGCGCTTCCCGAAGTGTCAGCCCTTTCCGTTCGAGCCGGCTGACGATCTCGCCGACCAGTCCCCTCCTGAAACCGTCCGGCTTCACCATGACGAATGTCCGTTCCATGCCGTATTCCCACCTCTATGCTGCGGTCGTTTGCTTAAGGATGCCCGGGCATCCCGTTCATCTGAGCAGCGGCTTGTTCTTGAGCATGTGCAGCGACCGGATGAACCGGATGGTCTGCGTCTTCCCGCGCATGACCATCGAATGCGTCTCGGCGCGGCCGCCTTCGAGATACCGGACGCCGCCGAGAAATTCACCGGGCGTCACGCCCGTTGCGGCAAAAATGACGTCCCCGTCGCCCACCATGTCGTTCATCCCGAGAATCCGGCGCGGATCATCGAGTCCCATCGCGACGCAGCGCTCACATTGCGCGTCATCCTCGATCATCAGCCGGCCTTGCAGCTCGCCGCCGAGACATTTGATCGCCGCTGCGGCGAGCACGCCTTCCGGCGCGCCGCCCGAACCGATGTACAGGTCGATCCCGGTCTCGGGAAAACAGGGAGCGATAGCCCCGGCGACATCGCCATCGGACAGAAACTTGATCCGGACGCCGGCATTCCGGAGTTCCTCAACCAGCGCGGCGTGCCGCGGGCGATCCAGCATCATGACGGTGAGATCCGACAGCGGCTTGCCCAGCGCGAGCGCCGCTTTCTCCACCGTCGTGCGCGCCGGATCGCGCAGGCTGAGCTTGCCGGCGAGCGCGGGGCCGACCGCGAGTTTCTCCATGTACATGTCCGGCGCGTGCAGGAGCTGTCCTTTGCCCGCCACCGCCAGGACGGACATGGCATTGTTCAGCCCTTTCGCGACGATCTCCGTGCCTTCGAGCGGATCGACCGCGATGTCGACTTCCGGCCCGGTGCCGTCGCCGAGCTTCTCACCGATATAGAGCATCGGCGCTTCATCCATCTCGCCCTCGCCGATGACGACCGTACCCCGGATCGCGACGGAGTCGAACATGCGCCGCATCGCTTCCGTCGCCGCGCCGTCCGCCGCATTCTTGTCGCCCCGTCCCATCCACGGGGCGGCGGACAGCGCCGCAAGCTCGGTCACGCGGACAAGTTCCAGCGCGAGTTCCCTTTCCATGCCCTTCCTCCTAACGGTTTTGCCGTTTTTCCTGCGCTTCATGCATCATCCTCACAATGATGGCCGCCGTTTCCTCGATGGAGCGATGGGTGACGTCGATGACGGGGCAGCCGATTTCCTCCATGATCGACCGGGCATACGCGAGTTCTTCGCGAATCCGTTCAATCGACACGTAGGACACGCCGCCGGGCAAGCCCAGTTCGCGAAGCCGTGAGCCGCGGATGCCGGCGAGCCTCTCCGGCTCCATCATGAGGCCGACGATCAGCGCGCCGGCCGGATTCTCGACCAGTTCCGCGGGCGGCCGGACTTCCGGCACGAGCGGCAGGTTCGCCGTGCGGATGCCTTTGTGCGCCAGGTAGACGCTGAGCGGCGTTTTCGACGTGCGCGACACGCCGATCAGGATGACTTCGGCCTGGAGCAGGCCGCGGAAATCTTTGCCGTCGTCGAACCGGATCGCGAACTCCACCGCCTCGATCCGCTTGAAATAATCCTCGTCGAGCGTATGCAGCAGTCCCGGTTCGCTCCGCGGCGATCCGTTGAACGTGTCGATGTACGCCTGCATCATCGGCCCGAGCACGTCCACCGCGCGGACGCCGCGCCTGCCCGCTTCCTCGCGCATCATCTCGCGCAGCTCGGGCTGCACCAGCGTAAAGGCGATGAATCCGCCCGTCCGTGCCGCTTCCTCCGTGATGCGGACGATCTCATCCTCATCCTTGATCGGGGCGCACCGTTTCAGCCGCACGCTGCCGCCGTCAAACTGGCGGATCGTCGCTTTCGCCACCGCCTCCGCCGTCTCGCCGACGCCGTCCGAACAAATGTAAATGATCTTCGGGTTCATCTCGTTCTCCGGTTCCGTCACCAACTTCTGCCTCCTTCATGCGGCGCCGGCGGCTGCAGGCTTCCGGCGAGCAGGCCGGCGATGTGCCGGACCGTCACGCGGCCGGCCGCTTCGCGCACCCCGTTCCGTTCGCGGACCACCGGAAGGCAGTCAAGCTCATGGGCGAACATCAGACGCAGCGCTTCGGCCGCGTCATCCTCCGGCGATACGGTCACGACGTTCGGCACCCGGGTCATGACGAGGCTGACCGGAAACGCCGAGGCGTCGGCTCCGCCGACCGTCACTTTCAGCAAATCTTTGGCCGTTACGATGCCCGTGAACCGCTGCTCGCGGTCGACGACGATCAGTTCCTCGACGTTCTCGGTGAACAGCGCGACCACAGCGTCGTGCACCGAGCTGTGCTCGCCGACGCTGACCGGAACGGCCATGACATCTTTCACTTTACAGCCGGCCAGCCCTTGCGAGGCGGTCCGGGCGGTCCGGGCCGGGCCCGGGAAGTAGCCGACCTTCGGCTTCGCGTCGATCAGGCCGAGCATGACGAGCAGCGCCAGGTCGGAGCGAAGCGTCGGCCGGCTGACGCCCAGCATGCCGGCGAGCTGCTCGCCCGTGATCGGCGCATGCCTTTCCACAAGCCGCACGATCTCCGATTGTCTCGCAGTCAGTTCGATGGCCAACACAACCTTTTTATAACATCATATTTCCGTGAAATAGATTATCACATTATGAAATATGGTACAATATATACGGTTAGCCGTCCCCAATCCCGCCTTCTGCTGGCCGGCTTGAACCATCCATCTCGCACACTGCCGAGCCATTCGCACCTTCCGCTCCGGTCCGTCCTCCTAACTCTTTATTCTGCCGACCGTTTCGCGTCTTCCTCGCCTGCTGACGTCAATTCTGCGTCTCGCTTCCCTCGCCTTCTGTCAGCCGGGCTGCGTTAGAGTAAAATTAGCGTTGGGGTAAAGATTGGAAAAAGCGGACATAGAAAGAGAGCCTCTCCTTTGGTAGAGTGGAATTTGGCAAAAAAACACCCTCAAAGGAGGAGGCTCCTATGCAGCACTTT